>QEUY01000096.1 GCA_003577365.1 Chloroflexota bacterium
CTGCGTTTTGAGATCCTTCACTTCAAGCAGAAGATCGTTTTGGCTCATGAAAAAGTCCTGTAGCTATCGGTGTCCTGTTTGGCGCTGCCGTGCCCCGCCGGCCTAGCGGCCATAGGGGTCCGCCGCGTCGCGCATACCGTCGCCCAGGAAGTTGAGCGCCAGCACCGCGATCACCACCATCAGGCCCGGCAAAAGCAGCCAGGGGGCCGTGGCGACCGAGCGAATGTTCTGCGCCTCTTGCAGCAGCACACCCCAACTGACGATCGGCGGGCGCAGCCCCAGCCCCAAAAAGCTCAACGCGGTCTCGGCCAAGATCATGCCCGGAATGGCGAGCGTCAGCGATGCGATGATATGGCTCAAAAAGGAAGGCACCATATGCACCCAAATGATGCGCAGTTCGCTGTTGCCGTCGAGCCGCGCCGACATCACAAAGTCTTCGGTGCGCAGCGACAGGAAGCGCCCGCGCACCACGCGCGCCAGCCCTGTCCAGCCGATGACCGAGAGGATGATGGTGATGCCAAAATAGACCTGCAGCGGCGACCAGGTCTGCGGGAGCGCCGCCGCCAGCCCCATCCACAACGGGATCTCAGGGATCGAACGCAGAAATTCGATGATGCGCTGGATGATATTATCCACCGCGCCCGCATAGTACCCCGACAGCCCGCCCAAGAGGATACCCAGCACAAAGCTGATGGTGACGCCGACCAGACCGATGGTCATCGAAATGCGCGTGCCGTAGATGATACGGCTCAGCACATCCCGTCCCAAGCGGTCGGCCCCCAGCAAATACATCGGAATCTTGATACGGTCCGGGTCTTGGTCGTATTCCACCGGGCCGACCAGATGCCGATCCCAGTCGAACAGCCCCCACAGCGTATAGGGCGCGCCCTTGGCAAAGAAGCGCACCGGGATCACCTGCTCGTCGTCGACCACAAAGGTGCGGCGCAACGCCACCGGATCGACCTCGACTTTATAGCCATTGACATGGGGCTGAAAGACTCGCCCCGTCTCCGTATCCATAAACAAGTGAAGCGGCTGGGGAGGGGCATAGGTATACTGGGCGCTGAACGCACCCGCCGGGAAGGGGGCCAAGAACTCGGCAAAGGCCGCGATCAAATAGATGATCAGGGTCACCACCCCGCCCACGATCGCCAATTTGTGTCTCAAGAACTTGCGCCGCATCAATGTCCATTGCGACGCCACATAGACCTTGCTGTCTTCGGAGACAAGCGCGGCTTGATCCGGCGCCGGTTCAGGCGGGGAGCCCTGCGTGCGCCCGATGGGGCGAACCTCTGTCGTAGCCATGGGTTGTTTCCTACCTGTCGTAGCGAATGCGCGGGTCGAGCCAGGCAAGCAAGATGTCGGAGAGCAGCGTGCCGATCACCGTCAACGTGCTCAGCATCATGATAAAGCTGCCCGCCAAGTACATATCCTGCGACAACAGCGCGCGAAACAGCAGCGGGCCGGTGGTGGGCAGGCTCAAGACAATCGACACGATCGCCGCGCCCGAAACCAGCGTCGGCAGCGTCCATCCCAGGGTGCTGACAAAGGGGTTGAGCGCCATCCGCACCGGATACTTAAGCAGGAGCCGCCGCTCCGAAAGCCCCTTGGCGCGCGCCGTCACCACATAGGGCTTGTGCAGTTCGTCCAACAGGTTGGCGCGCATGATGCGGATCAGACCGGCTGTGCCCGCCGTCCCGATGATGATCACCGGGATCCACAGATGGTTGAGCAGGTCGACAGCCTTGGCAAAGCTCCAAGGCGCATCCTGATATTGTGGAGAGAACAGCCCCCCCACACTCTGGTTGAAGTACTTGAAGGCCACATACATCAACACCAGCGCCAACAGGAAGTTCGGAATCGCCAGACCGATATAGCCGAGGATCGTCGCGATATAGTCGCCGATCGAATACTGGCGCACCGCAGAGTAGATACCCACCGGAAAGGCCACCACCCAGGTAAACAGGAGCGCGGCCAGCGAGATGATAAAGGTCAGCCACAGCCGGCCCCAGATCAGCGCGCTCACCGGCTGATTCCACTCGAACGACTGGCCAAAGTCCCCGCGCAGCAGAATGCCCGAAATCCATTTCCAATATTGGACATAGATCGGCTGGCCCAAGCCGTAACGTTCTTGCAGCGCCACCAACTGGGCGCGGTCGACCGTCTCGCCGGTAGAGGCCATGGTTGCGACCAAGGAGGTCAAGTAGTCACCCGGCGGCAGTTGGATGATGACAAAGGAGACGACCGAGATCACAAACAAGGTGGGAATCATATACAGCACACGCCGCAGAATATATTGGAGCATAGAACCCTCCCAACCAGTAAAGGGACTGCCAAGCTGCGACCCATCAGAGCCATGCCCAGCCGGAAGGCATGCTGGCCGAAAGCCAGATGCGGGTCGCGCTCAACTACCGGCAGAACCGGCGCTGGGGGGTCGCGACCCCCAGCGCCGGCGAGAAAACCTACTCCTCGATCCAGTAGGTGTACGGATGCGTTGGGAACGGATCCGGGTAATTGAACGACTCCGGCATCGCAGGCGGCACGTTGTGGAAGTTGTTCTTCACCACACCGTAGGCAGGCGCTTGCAGGCTGATGCCGATCGCGTAGAACTGGTCGGCGGCGATGTCCAGCATCTCCATCATCAGCGCCTTCTGCGCTTCGGGGTCGGCGGTCGCCTTCAACTGGTCATACAGCTCCATCTGCCGCTTCACCTCAGCCGGCGGTTCTTCCGGCTCCACGCCGCCTGGCGGGAACGAGCCGGGGTTGTACCACATCGCCCAGCGCGGGGCAAAGAGCGAGCCGCCGCCTTCGGGGAAGATAAAGTGGCCGGGGTTGAGGATCGGCGCCAGGCCACCGTCACTCCAGTTGGCCGTGGCGTCAAAGTCATTCGACTCGCGCCGGGTCTGCAGCAGTTCGCCGCTGATGCCCTCGACGTTCATCTGGATGCCGACGTTCTTCCAATAGGTCGAGACAAGCTGCATCGAATCCACCCAGTCCGCCATGCGCGTCGCGTCCACGATCAGGTCAAAGGCGATCGGCTGGCCGTCGGGGCCAAGGCGGATGCCGTCGGCGTTCTTCTCCGGGGCAATGGCGTCGAGCATCTCATTCGCCAGGTCGGGGTCATACTCGGTGTACTGCTTCGCCAGCCGCTCATGATAGAAGTCGCTGGTCGGCTTGGGCGCGCCCTGGAACGGCTCCCCCTGCCCGACATAGACCACGTCGATGATCTCCTGGCGGTTGATGGCGTGCGACAGCGCGATGCGGAAATCCTTGTTGGAGAACAGCTCGCGCAGCACGTCGTTCTTGGTGTTCATGTTCAGATTGATCATCACCGAGTTCGCCTGGTCGCGGATCTGATCAAAGAAGTGATAATTGCCCTGCTCCATGTTGTCGGCAAAGACGGCCTTGTTGTCGAGCCGGTTGGCGTAGTAGTTCATAAACTCGACTTCGCCGTTGAGCGTGCGCAGAGTCAACACTTCGGGGTCACCCAAGAACTCCCACTCGATGCGGTCGATATAGGGCAGTTGGTTGCCCTCGGTGTCCACCTTCCAGAAATAGGGGTTGCGCTCGGTGACGGCGCGCGTCACGTTGCCGCCCGCAGGCTCGGTCACCCGCCAGGCATAGAGCATCGGCAGGTCGGGGTTGGTCCAACTGGCGCCGTCGTCGAGCGGGCCGACCTTGGATTCAAAGAGCGCCACCCAGTCGGCCTGCCCCGCCTCGGCCACCATCGCATCCAAGTTTTCCGTGTTGTAGTTGGCGTGGAACTGCTGGAGATAGTGCGCGGGGTACAAGGTCAGTTCAGAGCCGCTCGGCGTCGCCAGCCGCTGCAAGAACAGACCATACGGCGCGGCAAAGGTGAATTTGACCGTATAATCGTCGACCTTTTCCGTCACCACAAACTCGCCGGCCACCGTCAGCCAAGAGGGCTTGGCCGGCGTCAACTCCTCGTTGAGCACCACGTCGTTGTACCAGAACAGGATATCGTCTACCGTGAACGGTTCGCCGTCCGACCATTTGACGCCTTCGCGCAGATGGAAGATATATTCGGTGGCGTCGTCGTTCACTTCCCAGGACTCGGCCAGATTGGGGATGACCTCGGTCCAGTTCGGGTCCCAGGTCACCAGGTTCTCCGCGCCCATCATCGAATAGAAACGCGAAGACCAGGAGCCAACCAGCGGGTGGCGCATCGTGCCGCCATAGCGCCCGATCGACTCATACGGCTCGACCACCAACGGGTTCTTGGGCAGCCGCTCCTCCAGGGGAGGGAGGGTTCCGGCGGCGACCATCTCGGCCAGCATCGGCGCTTCATGAGCAGCACCGGCAGCGGCCTGGTCGGCAGCGCCGGCCTCCTCGGCATCCGTATTGGCAGCCGGCGCTTCCGCAGCTGGGGCCTGCTCTTGGGCTGCAGGCGGGGAAGCCGGCGTTCCACAGGCTGCCAAGACTAGGCTCATCGCCAACAACAGGGCGAACAGCGAGAAGAGCTTGCCGTTCTTCCTATTGCGCCGAGGGGGGTATCGGTTCATCACATCGATCTCCTTCCAAAACAGCTAGACTTTGGATTAAATGGTGTCCGTGGGGGCTGCACCAGGAGGGGCTGTACCAGGCGCAGCCCCCACGGGCGATCACGTTCACGGCGGCGAGCGCCGGCGTGTCCAGAGAACCAAACGCTACTCCTGCTCGATCCAGAACTGCTGTGGGTTGGCCGGACCCGGGTTCGGATAGAGCCAAGAACCGGGGTGCGGGCTAGGCACGTTGTGGAAATTGTTTTTCACAATGCCATAGCCCGGCACGGGCAGGCTGATGCCGATGGCGTAGAACTGCTCTTGCGCAATCTCCAGGATCCGGGTCATCAGCTCGGCCTGCTGCGCGGCATCGCCGGTCGCCTTGATCTGGTTGTACAAGTCCATCTGCTCCTTCACAGGGGCCGGCGGTTCCTCCGGCGCGGTGAGCGCGCCTTCGCCCGTGGGATTGTTAAACCAAGACTGCCAGGCCTCGGCATACAGCGATTCGCCGCTAAACGGGAAGTACCAGCGCGGCTCCAGGATCACATCCAGACCGCCATCGCCACCCCAGACGGCGGCGTCATGCTCGTTGCCGTCCTTGCGTGTGTACATCAGCGAGCGGTCTTCGGCCTTGACGTTGATCTGAATGCCGACCGCCTCCCAATAGCCCTTAATCAACTCCAGCGTGTCGATGCGTTCGGCCTGGGTCGCGTCGAGTTCCACGTCAAAGGTGATCGGGTTGCCATCCGGCCCCAATCGGATCCCTTGGGCGTTCTTCTCCGGGAAGATGCCGTCGAGAATCTCATTTGCCAGGTCGGGGTCATATTCGGTGTACTGTTTGGCCAGCGTCTCATTGTAGAAGGGCGAGGTCGGGCGCGGGGCCAACTGCCACGGCTCCCCCTGCCCGACATAGACCACGTCGATGATCTCCTGCCGGTTGATGGCGTGCGACAGCGCGATGCGGAAATCCTTGTTCTGGAAGATCTCGCGCTTGACCGGGTCCTTGTGGGTCAAGTTGAGCGCGATGATCACCGAGTTCATGCTCGAGGGGATGGTCTCAAAGAAGTGATACCCGCCCGCCTCCATGTTGTCGGCAAACACCGCCTTGTTGGCCAGCGTGGCGATATGGCGATCCTGCATATCGATCTCGCCGTTGAGCGCGCGCAGCACCAACACCTCCACGTCCTCGCCGATCTCGGCCACAAGCTGGTCGATGTAGGGAAGCTGGCGGCCTTCTGGGTCGACCTTCCAGTAGTAGGGGTTGCGGTCGGCCACCACCTGGGTCGACGTGCCGCCGTAGGGCGTCGTGATATCCCAGGCATAGAGCGTGGGCAGGTCGGCGTTGTACCACAGCGCATCATACGGGGTGCCGGGCACGCCGCCGCACTTCAGGTCATAGAGGTTCACCCAGTCGGTGGCGTTGTTGTCCTTGATCAACTGGTCGAGATTGTCTTGATTGTATTTGGGGTGAAACTGCGAACAGTAATGCTTGGGGTGGCGTGTCGGGCCGGCGCCGTCTGGGGTGGCGAGACGTTGCAGAAACAGGCCATTCGGAGCCGCAAAGACGAATTTGACCGTGGTGTCGTCTACCTTCTCCACGCGCACAGGTTCGTCATTGGCCATCCACATATTCCCGATGGGGTGGAGCGCCTCATACTCGTCGTTGACAAAGACGTCCTCATACCAGAACAGGATGTCGTCGGCGGTGAACGGTTCGCCGTCCGACCACTTGGTGCCTTCACGCAGCCTGAAGGTATATTCCGTGGCGTCGTCGTTGACTTCGAATGATTCGGCCAGGTTTGGGATGACGTCGGTCCAGTCCACGTTCCAGCGCACCAAATAGTCATAGCCCAGGATGCGGGTCAGCCAAGCGTTGTCCTGGCCGCCGCGCAGCCCGCTGTGCCAGGTGCCGCCATATTGCCCCAGGCTCTCGACCACCTCCACCACCATCGGGTTGGCCGGCAGCCGCTCTTCGACCGGCGGGAGCGAACCGGCGGCCACCATCTCGGCCAGCATGGGCGCTTCTTTATCGCTCGTATCGCCGGCTGCCGCGGGCGCTTCGGCGGCAGGGGCTTCGGCAGCCGGCGCTTCCGCCGCGGGGGCCTCTGCCGGCGCAGACGGCGCGGCCGGCGCGCAAGCGGCTAATGCCACGGCCAGCACGGCGACCAGCACCACCAGCCCCCAAGGGAGGCGAACGACACGCCGGCTGCGGCGCGATGCAATCGGTTTCTGCATAGCCTTCTCTCCTTTGACGCTTGTGACTCAGGATCGATCACTGCAAAGCCGCGCCTGTTGAACGTCGTACCCTCCTTTCTCCGGCATGTGAGACTCCGAATCGTCTAGGCCATGATCTGCGCCTGCGCCCGCGAGACCTGCCACTGCAGCGGCTCGCCTTGCACAAAGCGGCGCAGTTCATCCACCACGATACGCCCCATGCGCCGGCATTCATCTCCCATCGAACCGGCAATATGCGGGGTCAGCACCACGTTGGGCAAGGTATACAATGGCGAATCCGCCGGCGGCGGCTCAGGGTAGGTCACATCCAACACCGCCTGCAGGTCGGGGCGCTGCTGCAAGACCGCGATCATCTCGGCCTCACGCACCAGCGCGCCGCGCGCCGTGTTGATAAAGGTGGCGTTCGGCTGCATCGACGCCAAATGCGCGCCGGTGATCATCCCCACCGTCTCCTGGAGCCAAGGCGCATGCAGCGAGACCACATGGGCGCGCTGGAAAATCTCATCGAGCGAGCACAACTCGACCCCCAGCGCGGCGGCGGACGCGCCGATCAGCGGGTCGTAGGCAAGGAGATGCAGGTCAAACTGCCGCAGATGGCGCGCCACCATCCGCCCAATCATGCCCAGCCCGATCAACCCCACCGTGCTGCCATACCCGCCCGGCACAGCGCCTTTGGGCGGATAGCTGTGCAATTCACGCACCGCCCGCGCAAAATACCAGCCGCGCTTGAGGCTAAACAAAACTGCGGCCACGGTGTATTCCATCACCGGCTGCGCGTTGCCCGCATAGGCGCTGGTCACCACAATGTCACGATCCCAAAATGCTTCGGTCGTAAAGTAGCGGATCGACCCCGCGCCATAGAAGACCGCCTTGAGCTTGGGCGCAGCCGCCAACACCGTCTCATCGAGCGGGATCATGCCCCACCCCGACAGGATGACCTCGGCATCGGCGAGCACGTCCAACCGCTCGCGCACCGCAGCAGCCGTCAGCGGCGGCGCATAGACCTCCACCAGTTCGTCGATGGCGCAGCGTTCCTCAGGGCCATAGATCTTGGCGTAGGCGTCCGCATTCAGAATGAACAGACCACGCATGGGCGCGACCAAACCTCGCTGGGCAACCTCGCAATGATGAAGGGGTATAGGAACACAACACCGGCCATTTTATGGCAGGGAGCGACGGGTGAACCTCGACACGGCTGCAGGTCAGGGTGCAGATATCCGCAGCAACCGCCGGGGCCGGCAGGTGTGCGAATCGTTCAGTCTTAGGCAGTCACGACAAACAGTTGCAATAGATCGAAGCGTGCGATCAACCTTTGCCGTTCGTTGCACATTTGGGTTGCCGGTGACACCGGCGATGGGAATTAATTCACGAGCGAAACGATTATAGCGCGAGGGAAAGACTGCGTCAAACAGCGATATTTTGCCGGGCTGCCCGTCCAGACGGGTAGCCCGGCAGGAAAGTGCCTCTATACCGTCACCAGCGGTCGATGCGGTTCGGGCGGCAGCTCCACCTGGATCGGGTCGCCGGGGCGCACGTCGCCGCCCGCCACGACGATCCCCATAATGCCCGCCTTGCGTATCAGATTCCCCTGTGCGTCGCGGTCGAGCGTCGCCGCCATCAACCCCGGCTGCAAGCCGTCCAACTGAGCGCAGGGATTGCGCAGCCCCGTCACCTCCACCACCGCGCTGCTCCCCAAATGCAGCCGGGTTCCGGTGGGCAGCCCCAGCAGGTCGAGGCCGCGCGTGGTGATGTTCTCCCCCATCTCCCCCGCCGAGACACGGAAACCACCGGCCTGCAGCTCGTCGTGCAGCTCGGCATGGATCAGATGCACCTGGCGCAGATTCGGCTCATCGGGGTTGCGCGCCACGCGCGAGCGGTGCTTCACCGTCTCCCCCAGATGCGCGTCGCCCTCCACGCCCAGCCCCGCCAAAAGGCGGATGCTGGGCTGCGCCGGCTTCGAAAAGCTATGCGTTGCACTGCAACTCACCGCGACGACAGTTGGCTGCTCGGTTGTCATATGCGCCTCTCTCGCCTCTCTATATAATATAATACATAATATAATACATAATATGGACCCGCGATCGCTGGTCTGCTCTTCTTGCATCACACTCTACTCCACGCGGGGGATCGCCGCCAAAATCCTCGCCCCTGTGCAAAGCAAAGCCGGTCTGCCCACATCGCCACATCGGTCAAGATGCGGTACAATAGACATCGCCATGAACGTCGTGCTGATCTCCACCTATGAATTAGGCCGCCAGCCTTTTGGCCTCGCCTCGCCCGCGGCGTGGCTACGCGAACTGAACGCGCAGGTCACTTGTCTGGATCTAGCCATCCAACGGCTGGACGAGGCTGCCATCGCCGCCGCCGGCCTGGTGGCGATCCATGTCCCCATGCACACGGCCACGCGCATCACCGCCCACGTCCTGCCCCGCGTCCGGCAGATCAACCCGCAGGCGCATCTCTGCTGCTACGGCCTCTATGCCCC
>QEUY01000097.1 GCA_003577365.1 Chloroflexota bacterium
CGCCGGCGGGTCGCCGATGTCCTTTAGCGCCCAAACCGGCCGCGAAGAGGCATTGATCCTGGACTTCGGTGCGATCCACGATATGTATCCCAGCTCGCCCCATCGCGAGACGCTGGCGCGGCTGGCCCCCGGCACGGCCTTCCGCTCGATCGGCCTGGGTGAGATCTGCCAGGCGTGGGGCGGCTTTTTGGCCGGCGTGCCGCTGGACCCGGCCCGCGCCCAGCGCACCTGGCAAGGGGCCAACCAAGGCAGCCTGGTGATCGCCTTCCGTATCGACCTCTTTATCTCGCCGGCGCAGTTCAAGGCCGAGATGGACGAATATGCGCGTGCCGTGCGCCAACTCACCCCGCTGGAGGGCTTTGACCAGAGCTATTTCCCCGGCGGCATCGAGGCCGTACGCGCCGCCGAATATCGACAGACGGGTGTGCCGGTGGGCCGTGAGCATCAGAAGCGGCTGGAGGAGTTGGCCGCCGAACTGGGCATCGCGCCGCCCTGGTAACCACAAAACAGGGGGATGGTCTTGCGACCATCCCCCTGTGAAACCCTGACACGAATACGCTAACCCGTACGGACACGATATATCGTGTCCGTACGCATGTAGCTTTAGTCTTGCCCGGTTGTGACCGCAGGCGCGACGCTCGGCTGAATGACGCCGAAGCCGCCAGTGCCACTGCGGCTGCGCATGATCGCCCAGCCCACCAGCGCCAAACAAGCCACGATGACGATGCTCTTGCCCCAACTGAAGCCCTGATATTGCACCACGATCGGCGCAACGATCAACGAGACCAGGTTGATCACCTTGATCATGGGGTTGAGCGCCGGGCCGGCGGTGTCCTTGAGCGGGTCGCCCACGGTGTCGCCCACCACACTTGCCTTGTGACGTTCAGACCCCTTGCCGGTGTTGGCCACCAGGTCACGCGGTTCGTCTTCGATCAGCTTCTTGGCGTTGTCCCACGCACCGCCGGCTGTTGACATATAGACGGCCAACAACTGGCCGGAGAGAATAACGCCCGCCAGGAAGCCGCCCAACGCTTCGACCTGGAGCGCCAACCCGACGATGATCGGCGTCACCACCGAGATCGTCGCCAGGTTGATCAGCTCACTCTGCGCCGCTACGGTGGCGACCGTCACAGACTCGGCATAGTCAGGCTTGACCGTGCCTTCCATGACGCCCGGAATGCGAAACTGCTTACGCACGATCTCCACAATCTGGCCTGCGGCACGCGCCACGGCCTTGATCGCCAGCGACGAGAAGAGCCACGGCACGGTACCCCCGATCAGCAGACCGATAAAGACCATCGGTTCGGAGACACGAATCCCATTGGTCAACCCCGCCTGAATTCCTTCGAGGGTGGCATCGAGGTCAATCTTGTTGACATCCGTGATAAACGAGCCGAAGAGTGACACAGCCGCAATCACCGCCGAACCGATGGCGATGCCCTTGGTGATGGCCTTGGTGGTGTTGCCCACTGCATCCAGGTCGGCCATGATCTGCCGCGCTTTGGGCTCGAGACCGGCCATTTCGCCGATGCCGTTGGCATTGTCGGAGATAGGACCAAACGAGTCCATGGCCACATTGTTGCCGGTCAGCGTCAGCATGCCAATACCGGTCAGCGCCACGCCGTAGAGAACAAACGTGGCGGTCTGCACTTCATTGGCGCCGACCCCCATATAGATCAGCACAGAAGCGAGGATCGTCAAGGCGATAACGCCTGCCGACCAGACGGTCGCTTCCTTGCCGACGCCCAGCCCTGCCAAAATCGTGGTGGCCGGGCCGCCGCCGGTGGCCGCGTTGATCTCCTTGACCGGCGCGCCTTCCGTGCCCGTGAAGTAGTCGGTCAACCGATCCAGGGTAATCGCCAGCAGAACGCCGATGGTGGTTGAAAGGAAGGGCCGCCACCAGCTGCCTTCGACATCGTTCATGTAGAAGAAGCCCACGATGCCGAAGAGCACAACCGAAATCGCTGCCGAGGTGAGGAAGCCAGTGAAGATGGACGACATCGCCGTCTTGGAGTCTTCCGACTGGGCGCGCACCCGATAGGTGCCGATGATCGAGGCCAGCACGCCAATGCCACGCACCAACAGCGGATAGATGATCCAGTGGACATCGCCCGTAATCGCCATCAGGGCGAGACCGAGGATCAAGGCAGAGACGATGGTCACTTCATAGGATTCGAAGATATCGGCGGCCATCCCGGCGCAGTCGCCGACGTTGTCGCCCACCAGGTCGGCGATCACCGCGGCGTTACGCGGGTCGTCTTCCGGCACGTCTTGTTCCACCTTACCCACCAGGTCGGCGCCCACATCCGCCGCCTTGGTGTAGATGCCGCCGCCCACGCGCATGAAGAGCGCGACCAGCGTTCCGCCGAAACCAAAGCCAAGCAAGGCATCCGGCGCGGCCACACCAAAATACATAAAGATCGCCGTGCCGCCGAGCAGCCCTAGGCCGTCGGTCAACATGCCGGTAATGGTGCCGGCGCGATAAGCGATGGGCAACGCCGCGCTAAAGGAGTCGCGAGACGCGGCGGCCACACGCACATTGGCTTCAACCGCCATCCGCATGCCGATCTGGCCGACCGCCAGGCTGAACAGGGCGCCTATGATAAAGGCAACAGCGCGCCCGATCCCGATCCAGATCTGCAACTGCTGCGTCTGCTGCGCGCTTAACACATCCACCCCTGGGAAGAAGCGGTCAGCGGCCTCTGCCGTCGGCGGAACAATATAGACGCTCAGGAAAAGCAGGACAGTGAGGACGACGATAAAAGGGAGAACCGTGCGTAACTGGCGTCTCAGATAGGCGTCGGCGCCGGTCTTGATGGCGCCCCAAACTTCTTGCATCAAAGCGGTGCCTTTGTCCTTACCCAGCACCTGGTTGCGCAAGAACAAGGCATAGAGCAGCCCCACGATTGAAATACCGAGAACAGACCAAAGCGCAAACACTTCAAACTGCGTCAAATGTAGGTGATCCAGCATGATCGTTTCCTTACGCCACTGTATCGAAACAGACTGAAAGTTGGAAGATTGGATAAATTGTTACACAAGAAATAACACAATGCAATGGGTAAAGCTAGGGTCATCATTCCGGCAAAACCGGGATAGGTGTACCGAACGCCACAGTGCATGATAACAGGGTGCATGATAACAGGGTGCATGATGACAGGGTGCATGACGGCAAGGGACATGGCAGTGGGCAAAATAAAACGCAACCGTGCATGAAGCATGCAGGTTGCGTCCGCGGCTGATTTTCGGTTGACCTAATTCCAACCCGGCACCGCGCTGCGCCGGTCGCGCGTCCGCTCCACACGGACATTAGCAGCCTGGCGTTCTGAACCATGTTGCTGCGGTGTTGCCATTCCGCCGATTTTGCGCCAATATCTTCGACGTGCCGTCACTGTATGATCACAGGGGATGATCACAGGGGCTGCGCTGTGCCGTCGCCGTTCCAGCCGGGCCGCGGTCTGTGCCCGCCGCGGCGGCGATGCTGTTGCGTTCAGGAGCCGATCAACATGGATACACCTGGGCGAGCTTGGCTTTGGCGAAGCTGGCGCACGATGACACCGGCGCTCACGCGCTGGGCCGTCCCCTCGGTGCATGGCCCGGCGCTTGCGCTCGCTCGGCGCGATGGGCCAGTGCTCGCCACCCCGACCCTGCGCGTACATGCGCTGATGCTGGGCGTCAGCAACGCCTATCTATTGGAGAGCGCCCACGGCGTCGTATTGGTGGATGCCGGTCTGCCGCTGTGCGAGGAGATCATCTTGGCGCGGTTGGCGCGCCTGGGCCGCCGCGATCTGCGGCTGATCGTGATCACCCACGCGCACGTCGACCACTATGGCAGCGCCGCCGCCGTGCGCCGCGCCACCGGCGCGGCCATTGCCGTGCATCGCGCCGATGCCGCCGACATGGCCGCCGGGCGCACCCGGCTCGGCTCGATCCGCGCTTGGGGCTGGGCGCAGCCCACGCTGCCGCTGGTGGAGCCACTGCTGCGCGTGGAGCCGACCGGCGCCGATCTGCTGCTCGACGAGGGGGCGCTGCCCGACGCGCTGGGGCTGGACGCGCGCATTGTGCATCTGCCCGGCCACACGCCCGGTTCATGCGCCCTGCTCGTCGAAGAACAATACGCCTTTACCGGCGATCTGATCTCCACCAACGGCACGGCGCATGTGCAGCGCAGCTATGCCCAAGATTGGCGGCAGGTCGCGGCCAGCGTGGAGAAGCTGCGCGGCTGCCGGCCCGTGCAGAGCTTTCCGGGCCACGGCCCCACCAGCCTCACCGGCGCCATGCTGGCCGAGTTGGCGCTCGACGGTCCCGCCGGCCACGCGGCCCGCTAGAACTTGATTGAGATGAAATGGAACTGTGATATAGTAGGGCCACTTTGCGTTGTGCCCGAGACATCCTTCCCATTGTGTAAGAGGATCTCACCCATCCATGAAACAGGCCGCTTCGACACCACTGCTGCAGACGCTGTCGCGCTGTGTGCTCAAGTTGTTGGGCTGGCGTGTGGAAGCCAACCTGCCCGCCACGCCCAAATATGTGATCGTGGGGGCGTTTCACACCACCAACTGGGACTTTATCTTCGCCCTGCTGATCACCTGGGCGATGGGCATCCACATTCATTGGGTGGGCAAGGACTCGCTCTTCCGCGGGCCGATGGGCTGGGTCATGCGGCGATTGGGGGGCATTCCTGTGGATCGGCGCTCGCGCCACAACTATGTACAGCAGATGGTCGATATCTTCGCCGCGCGCGACGAGTTGATCTTGACCATCACGCCGGAGGGCACGCGCGGCAAGACCCCCTATTGGCGCACCGGTTTCTACTATGTGGCGCTGGGCGCGCAGGTGCCGATCGCGCTGGGCTATGTGGACTACAAACACCGCATCGGCGGCATCGGCGGCTCGTTTATGCCGAGTGGCGATATCCACGCCGATATGGAGATCATCCGCGCCTTCTTTGCGGATAAAACGCCCAAGTATCCCGACAAAGCGGGTGCGATCCGGCTGCGCCCCACGCCGGAAAGCCCGGAGAAAAACCAGGAGCTAGGCGCGGCCTAACCCGCGCCAGAGGAGATCTGTTGCTGCCGGGACGCACAACTGCTTGGGTGCTTGCTCTGCTGCACATAGATCAGGTCACCCCTGTTCATATTGCACGGCTGCTTCTGCCAGCACTTGATCGCGAAAGTAGCTGCTCAAAAACTTGGGTGTGTGGAGTTCGACCTCACGCCCTAGGAGGCGCGCCAGCTCTTCCTGGATGGCAAAGAACGCCAACCCCGGCACATGTCCCGGCTCAAATTCGACCAGCACATCTACATCGCTGTCGGGTCGGAAGTCCTGGCGCAGGACAGACCCAAAGGAGGCCAATTTGCGAACGGGGTAGCGCCGGCAGAGCTGCGCGAGCGTTTGCTCGGATATCGGCAGATGCGCTGCAAGCAGCGTCATCGTTGACCCCCTTTGGGCCTACAACAGGCAACTTACTCCCCTAATAACGCCAGGTTGCGGCGCAGCCGCGGGAAGTTGTACTTCAGCCCAGGGAAGCGCTGCAACCCTTCTTCTTTGACTTCGGTATCGAAGATCGCGGTCACCGCCGCATAGTCCACATCGCTCAGGTCATAGCTAAACGCGTCGATGCTGGCCTGTAGCTGTGACAGCGAGCTGACGCCCACAATCGGCGAGGTGACCGCGGGCGAATGGCGCACCCAGGCCGTCGCCAACTGCACCGGGCTGATGCCCCGTTCCTCGGCAAAGTGGATAAAGCGATCCACGCTCTCGCCATATTGCGAAAGCCAGGTGATGATCTGGGCGCTGGTCTGGCCGCGCGTGTTCTCCGGCAGCGGCTGGCCCCAGCGATACTTGCCGGTCAGCAGCCCTTGGGCCAGCGGACGATAGGCGGTGATGGCGATCTGCTCGGCCACGGCCTGGGGCAGAATCTCCACCTCGACGCCGCGCTCGACGATGTTATAGGCGATCTGGTTGCAGACGAGCTTGGGCCAGCCGTTTTCGGCGGCGATGGCGTTGGAATGGGCCAGCAGCCAGGCCGGATAGTTGCAGCAGCCGACATAGCGCGCCTTGCCCTGCGCCACCACCTGCGCCAGCGCCTCCATCATCGCGCGCGGGCGCATCCCCTGCACCGGCCAGTGGATCAGATAGAGGTCGACATAGCTGGTCTGGAGCCGGGCCAGGCTTTCGTCGATGCTGCTCAGGATGCTGGCCGCGTCCACGCCTTTATGGACTTTGGTGGCGAGAAAGAGCCGGTCACGGCGGCCGCGCATGATCCGCCCCAGGATCTCCTCGGTCAAGCCGTTGCCGTACATGGCCGCGGTGTCGATGAAGGTAACGCCCTGATCCAGCGCCGCGCCCAGCACGCGATCCGATTCAGCCTCGTCACAACGCCCGCCGAACATCATCGTCCCCAGGCACATCTCGGAGACGCGCGCCTCGGTGTTGGCAAATTGCACAGTCTGCATGGCTAGGCTTCCCAATAGTCCTTGAGCCGCGCCAGCCCTTCCTGGATCGACGGCACGTCGATGCCCGAATAGGCCAGGCGGATATAGTGGTTGGTCTCACCGGCCACCGGGCGGCCAAAGTGCTTGCGCGTGCAGAAGGAAACGTCGCTGTTTTCCAGCGAGGCGGTCATCAACTGGTTCACGTCGCTGAAGCCCTTGCGCCGCATGATCTCGGTCACGTTGGGGAAGAGATAAAAGGTGCTTTCCGGCGCGTGTACGCAGACGCCGTCGATGGCGTTCAGCCCGGCCACGGCGGCATCACGGCGGCGGCGCAGCTCGGCCAAGATGGCGTCCGGCCCGGACGTGTCGCCGGGGATGGCCTCGACCATGGCGTGCTGGATAAAATGGGTCGTACACGATTCGTCGTTGGTGTTGAGCTTGCTGATGGCGTCGATCACCGGCTGGGGGCCGATGGCCGCGCCGCAGCGCCAGCCGGTCATGGCAAAGCGTTTGGAACAGGTGTAGAGGATGACCGTGCGCTCCTGCATGCCGGGGAGGTTGACGATGGAGAGCGGTTCGCCGCTGTAGCGCATCTCGTAATAGGCGTCATCGCTCAACACCCACAGGTTATGCTCAATCGCCAAGCGCGCCAGTTCCTCCATCTCGGCGCGTGAAGATTGCGCGCCGGTGGGGTTTTGATAGTTGTTGTAGATCAAGACGCGCGTGGCCGGGGTGATGGCGCTGCGGATGCGCTCCATGTCCAGCGCAAAGCCGGTGCCGGTCTGCACATAGCCATAGGGCACGGCCACCCCGCCGTGATACTCGATCTGCGATTCATAGATCGGGTAGCCGGGGTTGGGATAGAGCACCTCGTCGCCGGGGTTCATGACGGCCATGATGAACTTGCCGATCACCGGCTTGCCGCCGGGCTGCACGGCCACATTGGCCGCGCTGTACTGCACGCCGCGCTTGCGGCCCACATCCTCGGCCAAGACCTCGCGCAGCGCGGGGATCCCCGCGCCGGGGCAGTAGCCGGTATAACCGTCACGGATCGCCTTCAGGCTGGCCTCCACGATGTTTTGCGGGGTGGGGATATTGATGTCACCCAAATGAAAGGGATAGACGCGGTGGCCCTTGGCCGCCCAGGCCGACGCCGCCGCAGAGACGGCAAACGCGGTCTCCGTGCCCAGCTTTTCAAGTCGCTTAGCTAATTGCATCTTCTTACCTCAAACAGATTCTAGCGATGGGATTGCGAATGGCTTCACCCAAGTGTACTATGGGGATAGGTTGAGGGCAATAGTTCAAGGCCCGGCGCTGCGGGCCGGGCCTGGGAAGGAGAGGGTATGGGCGAAACGCAGCGCGCCCGCGTGGGGCTGGGCTGTCACGTCGAGGTCGAGTTGATCGATGACCAGGGGCAGGCCGAACGGATGGCCTTTGATCTGGTCCCGGCGCACGCCGCCGACTTTGACCGCGGGCTGCTGGCCGAAACCACGCCGCTGGCGAAGGCAATCCGCGGCAAGCCTGCCGGCGCGGTGGTGCCCTATGTGCAAGGCGATATCCGCCGGGTGCGGATTGTGGCGGTGCGCGCCGGGGAGATGGAGGCCGCGCCCGACGCCGCGGCGCGCCGCCAAGCGGTCTTGGACGAGGCGCGGCGCAAGGCCGAACAGACCAACGCCGAGATGTTTGCCGCCTCATTCAGCGGTAAGTGGGGCGACTATCAGATCGACCCCGACCCTGACGACGACTCGACCGCCGCGGGCCGCGCCGAGTAGCGCAGTCTCCCTCAGAAAACCAACATCACGACGCATTGAGAGGAGGATCCCATGTCTCGCTTTCTGCCGTTCTTGGCCGTGTTGACGGTGTTGAGTCTGGTTATTACCGCCTGCCAGCCGGTCGCGCCGCAGACGCCTGAAGCGCCCGCGGTCACCGTGATCCGCGTCGGCACAGGCGACAGCGGCGACGGCCTCACCCCGCACCAACAGATCATCCAAGCCTATGAAGATGAACACCCCAACGTGATCGCGCAGCTGGAGCCGGTGGCCGGGCGCGACTACTATGCGCGCCTGCTCACCCAACTGGCCGCCAAGGCCGCGCCCGACATCATGCAGATCGGCGACGACGCCGTGCCCTCGTTTGTCGAAAAGGGCGCGTTTATCCCGCTGGACGAGTGCATCGCGGCCAACAACTTCGACACCAGCATCTATCTGCCGGGGTTGCTAGAGCCAGGTCAGGTAGACGGGGTGCAGTATCTGCTGCCCAAAGACTATTCGCCGCTGGCCGTCTATTACAACAAGAAGCTCTTCGACGCCGCGGGCGTGGCCTATCCCAGTCCCGACTGGACTTGGGATGACCTGTTGGCGACGGCGCAGGCGCTGACCGACCCAGCGCAGGGCATCTATGGCATCCAACTCCCCGCCACCTGGACGACCGGCTTCGAGTATTGGGTGGCGGCAGCCGGCGGCCAGTTGATCAGCGACGACGGCACGCAGTTCGTGGGCTATATGGATTCGCCGGAGACGATCCGCGCCTTGCAGTTCTACGCCGACCTCTATAACAAGGAGAAGGTCGCGCCGCCCGCCGTGGACTTCAACCAGTTCGGCGGCGGCAACGCCGAATTCGACAACGGCAAGGCCGCCATGCGTCTCTTTGGCCGCTGGCCCCAGGCTGGGATGCTGGAAAACCCAAACATCGACCTGGGCGTGGTGAACCCGCCGCAAGACGCGCGGCGCGCCAATATCCTCTTCTGGGGCGGCTTTGGCGTGGCGTCCACCTCACGCGCTGCC
>QEUY01001067.1 GCA_003577365.1 Chloroflexota bacterium
TGGGCTACACCGAGGCCTGGATCGGCCAACACCATTCCGTCGCCTGGGAATCGATCCCATCCAACGATGTTTTTATTGCCAACGCCCTGCCGCGCACAAAGCAGATCCGTTTTGGCACGGGTGTGACGCTGGTTCCGTTTCATCACCCGGCCAATATTGCTGTGCGGCTGGCGCTGTTGGATCACCTGGCTCGCGGCCGCTTCTACTGCGGCTTTGGGCAGAGCGGTATCTCGACCGATCTGAGCCTCTTTGACCTCCCCACGGACCCCAAAACCCTCGGCTTGATGACAGTGGAAGGCATCGATATGGTGCTCAAGCTGTGGACAACTGACCCGCCCTTCGATTTCCAGGGCGACTTCTGGCGCATCCGTATCGACGAGACGATCCCCGCCATCGGCAAGGGTGTGATCCTCAAGCCGTACCAGCAACCGCACCCGCCCATTGCCATGAGCATCATGAAGGGCGCATCGCTGGCGGCGCGCATGGCCGGGCAGCGTGGCTATATGCCGCTGAGCACGAACCTCGTGCCCGTCTCTACCTTGACCCAGCACTGGGAGGTCTACTGCGCCGGGGCTGCCGAAGCCGGGCGACCCGCGCCCGACCGTGGCATCTGGCGCATTGCGCGCAACATCTTTGTCGGGCGCACCACCGGCGAAGCGCTGGACTATGCCCTCAGCAGCGCCTTTGCCCGCTCGTTTGACTATCTGATCAAGTTGATCGGCCCCGGCCGGCTGGACCTGCTCAAGGATGACCCCGACATGCCTGACGATGCAGTAACGCCCGAATACTGCGTCAAACGACTGGCCATCGTGGGCGACGTGGATGAATGCCTCCGCCGCCTGCACGAAGTCTGGGAGCAGACCGGCGGCTTTGGCACGCTCCTGATGATCACGCACGATTGGGATGATGAGACCAGGTGGCGGCGCTCTATGGAGTTGTTGGTCAACGAGGTTGCGCCAGCCATGCCGTCGGTTTAGATGATTCGAAGGGTGAAGCAGAAGAACACAGAGTCTACTCCGATTTTTGGCTTTTCAGCTGTGACATCCGAGAAATCTGTGTTCTGTTCACTCTGGGGTTCAGCGGCTTAGGCGCGGCATGACCTCGTCGATGAAGAGTTGAATCCCCTCCAGACGCGGGAAGTCGAGCAGCCGCACAATCAGATAGGTCACACCCAGATCGACAAATTTCTGCAACTGTTCCGCCACCTGTTCGGGAGCGCCCACGATGGGGTTGTTGTTGTAGGGCGACGCCGCGGCGATGCGCCGCGCCTCGGCCTCCCGCGCCTCGGCCTCAGTGCGGGCTACGGTCACGGCTTCGGCGGACCAGGTCTTGACGATCTCATCATAGTTGCGGCCCACGGCGTCGCAGTGCTGGCGCAACACCTCCAGCTTGCGGCCATAGTTCTCGGGTGATCCGCCGGGGATGTTCCACATGTCGGCGTACTTTGCCACCACGCGCAGGGTCAACTGCTCGCCGCCGCCGCCGATGAGCAGCGGCGGGATCGGGTCG
>QEUY01001068.1 GCA_003577365.1 Chloroflexota bacterium
CAGACGGTCTATACGTTGACCGGCCCGCTCTTTGCCCAATACCGGCTGTCGGCCTATGCCGCCGGGTTGAAACAGGCAGTGGGCGCGGCAAGCGCCAGCGTGGTGCTGACCGCGGCGACCGCGCGCGGTCGCGAGCTGTGCGCGGCGGTGGCGTGTGCAATGGATGCGGGCATGGCCCCGGATGCGGTCGACCTGCGCGTCGAGGACGGCAAGCTGGTGGCGGTGCGCTCGGTCTATTCCAACAACATTCTGGCCGATGTCACCTTTAACACGCCGGTGCAGTTTGCCAGCGTGCGCCCGCGCTCATTTCCCGTGCCCGAAGCAAGCGGCGGCAGCGCCGAGGTCGTGGCGCTGACCCCGGCCATCGACGAGAGCCAAGTGCCCGAAAAGGTATTGGCCGTGACCCCCAGCGACAGCGGCGAGGTGAGCCTGGCCGATGCCGGGATCATTGTCTCCGGCGGGCGCGGGGTGGCGGCAGACCCGGCCAAGGGCTTTGCGCTGGTCGCCGAACTGGCGACGGTGTTGGGCGCGGCAGTGGGCGCCAGCCGCGCCGCGGTCGAAGCCCGACCTCTATATCGCCGCCGGGATCAGCGGCGCGATCCAACATTTGGCCGGGATGAGCGGCAGCAAGGTGATCGTCGCCATCAACAAGGATCGCGAAGCGCCGATCTTTGAGCGCGCCAATTACGGCATTGTCGGCGATCTCTTCGAAGTGCTGCCCGCCTTGACCGAGGAGTTTAAAAAGCGTCTCGGCTGATCGGCTTTGGGCGTTATAGGCGATGGCTTTGTGACCGGCATCCGCAAGGGCGCCGGTCTTTTTTATGTTTGAATACCGATTATTGCTGCGTCTCATCCATTGTAGGGACAGGCCCCCGTGCCTGTCCGTGTAGGGGCCGCCACGGGGGCGGCATCACACACGGGCGGCCACGGAGGGCGGCATGACACACGGGCCGCCACGGGGGCGTCCCCGACGCATATCCTTGTGAGATCAAACAAATATCAACCACTGTATAGGGGGCTATCTGGAGGCCGCTCATGGAAACGTATCGCGAGTTGCGGATTGCCGATGCGGATGCGCTGATCTTTGGACGCAGCCCGTACCCGCTGCGGCTGAAAAACGGGTTGGCCATTGGGGCTGGCACGGTCTACCCGGAGATCAATTTTACGCTGCCGGATATCGCAATTTCCGCTGAAACCATGCCGGAGGTTCACAAGCAGTATGCGCAGATGATCGCGGGTGTCTGCAGGCGCGCCGCCGAACTGCAAGCGCCGGGGCTGGTGGTGGAGTTTGAACTGCTGCCCGAACTGACCTTGACGCCCGAATGGGGCGCGGAGATCACCGCGCTGCTGCGCGCCACGCTCGACCAGTACGCAGCCCAGGAAGGGCTGGTGAGCGCGCTGCGCGTGACGCCGAATGACATCCGCGAGTTTGCACGCCCGCCGTGGCTGCGTTCGGGCGACTATTGGGAAAAGATGGTGCGCTGTTTTGAACTGTGCGCCGCGGCGGGCGCCGACCTGCTCTCGATTGAATCGACCGGCGGCAAGGAGGTCCACGACGAGGCGCTGCTCTACGGCGATCTGCCCGCGGTGGTCTTTGCGCTGGGCGTGCTGGCGAGCCGCGACATGGCGCATCTGTGGGATATGATCGTGGGCGTGGCGCAACGCCACGGCGCGGTGGCGGCGGGCGATACGGCCTGCGGCTTTGGCAACACGGCCATGATGCTGGCCGAGAAACGTTATCTGCCGCGCGTCTGGGCGGCGCTGGTGCGCGTGCTGAC
>QEUY01000098.1 GCA_003577365.1 Chloroflexota bacterium
TCTGCTGGAGCCGCGCATGGAGCAGCACCGCGAAGAACTGGTGCGCACCATGCCGCCGGTCTGCCGCGCCTACAACCTCGAGACGCCTGCCGATGCGCCGGCGCCCGCCGCGCTGACTGAGCATTTTGTCGCCACCCTGGTCGATGCCGCGGTGCGCGCCTGGGGTCATGCGCTGGCCCCCGCGCCCACTGCGCCCACGCTGCACTGGCTGCAGCGGCTGCTGGCGCCCCAGCCACAGTTGAGCCTGCCGCCCCAGCCTGCCCATGAACTCTATCAGGAATGGCAGCAGTGGACCGAGCAGCTTTTCGTCGTGCGCGATGCCAATTTCCGCATCTGTTTTATGCTGGAAGAGCCGGAGAGCGCCGCGGCCAACGGCAACCACGCGCCGCTGCGCCACCCCAGTTGGAAGCTCCATTATCTGCTCCAGGCGCGCGACAACCCCAACCTGGTCGTCTCGGCGCGCGAGATCTGGCAGGCCCCCAACAACGCGGTGCGCGTCGGCAGCCGCCATGTCGACCAGCCGCAAGAGCGGCTTTTGGCCGGGCTGGGCGTTGCCAGCCGCCTCTTTGAACCGATCGAGCGCAGCCTGCGTAACCCGCGCCCGGAGTTGAGCCTGCTCTCCACCGAGGAAGCCTATCGATTCCTACGCGAAGTCGGCCCTCTCCTGGAGAGCAGTGGCTTTGGGCTGATCCTGCCCGACTGGTGGAACGCCAGCCGGCGCATGCGTCTGGGGCTGCGCCTGCGCCTGACCAGCGCAGACCAGGACCTCGACGCTGCGCTCAACGGCGCGGCCCGCCGCCCGTCGCAGGCGGCGGGTCTGAACCTGAACAGCCTCATCCATTATTCATGGGACCTGGTGCTGGGCGGCGATTCGCTCTCCGCCGCCGAGTTCGACCAGCTCGCCGCCATGCGCACCCCGCTCCTGCGCCTGGGCGGGCGCTGGGTCGAACTGGAGCCGCACCAGGTCGATGCCGCCAAACGCTTCTTGGCCGACCAGCGCCGCGGCGGCCAGATGACGCTGCTCCAGGCCATCCGCATCGCCCAAGAACACCAAGGCGAGCAGCCCGTCCCCCCCGAATCCGGGCCGGCTGCCCCTGGCGCGCCCTCCAGCCTGCCCGCGGCCATTGCCCCGCCGGGCGATGCCGCCGCCGTGCTGCCGCTGGATACCGTCGTCGTGACCGGCTGGCTGGAGGCCACGCTCGACCGGCTGCGCGGCCGCCAACCCATGACCCCGATCGCCGAGCCGCCCGGCTTTGTCGGTGAACTGCGCGCCTATCAGCAGCGTGGCGTCGGCTGGCTGGCCCACCTGCGCGGCCTGGGGCTGGGCGCCTGTCTGGCCGACGATATGGGGTTGGGCAAAACCGTGCAGGCCATCGCCCTGCTGCTGCATGTGCGCCGGATGGCCGCCCAAACCAACGGCAACGGCCATCGCGTCGCCCCGGCGATGCTGATCTGCCCCACCAGCGTGGTCGCCAACTGGCGGCGCGAGATCGAACGCTTTGCGCCTGCTCTGCGCCCGCTGGTCCACCATGGCAACAACCGCCTCAGCGGGGAGGAATTCAGCCAGGCCGTCAATACGCATGACCTGATCATCACCAGCTATGGCACGGCGCGGCGTGATATTGAGCAGTTGGCTAACTTTGTCTGGAGCGACCTGATCCTAGACGAGGCGCAGAATATCAAGACCCCCAGCGCCAAACAGACCCAGGCCGTGCGCCGTCTCCAGGCCGAGAACCGCATCGCGCTCACCGGCACACCTGTGGAAAACCGCCTGTCAGAGTTGTGGAGCATCATGGAGTTCCTCAACCCCGGCTACCTGAGCCGCCAGGAGCATTTCCGCCGGCGCTACATTGTGCCGATTGAACGCTACAACGACAGCGAACGCACCGACGAGCTGCGCAGATTGGTGCAGCCTTTCTTGCTGCGCCGCCTTAAATCCGACCCCACCATCATCTCCGACCTGCCGGAGAAGAACGAGATGGTGGTCTACTGCTCGCTCACGCGCGAACAGGCGGGGCTGTATGAAAAGGTCGTCCAAGAGGCGCTAGAGGAACTCAACCGCAGCGACGGCATCCAGCGCCGCGGGCTGGTGCTGGCCCTGCTCACCAAGCTCAAACAGATCACCAACCACCCGGCCCATTTCCTCAAAGAAGAAGGGCCGCTGGTCGGGCGCAGCGGCAAGCTTAACCGCCTCAGCGAGATGCTGGACGAGGCGCTCTCCGTGGGGGACCGCGCCCTGATCTTCACGCAGTTTGTCGAGATGGGCCACCTGCTCCAGCGCCATCTCAGCGAAACCTTGGGCGTAGAGACGCTCTTCCTGCACGGCAGCACCCCGGCCACCCAGCGCGACAAATTGGTGCAGGCCTTCCAAAGCGACGACGGTCCGCCCGTCTTTGTGTTGAGCCTGCGCGCCGGAGGGGCCGGGCTGAACCTGACCCAGGCCAACCACGTCTTTCACTATGACCGCTGGTGGAACCCGGCGGTGGAAAACCAAGCCACCGACCGCGCCTTCCGCATCGGCCAGCAGCGCAATGTGCAGGTGCACAAGTTTGTGGTCGCGGGCACGCTCGAAGAGCGCATCCACGACCTGATCGAAAACAAACAGGCGCTGGCCCAGTCGATTGTCGGCAGCGGCGAAGAGTGGCTGACCGAACTCGACACCGACCAACTGCGCGATCTGCTGATGCTGCGCTATGACGCCATCGAGGACGAAGCCTGATGGAGATCTCCCGCCGTCTGGATGGACAGGATTGGTCGCGCCAATGGCGCGCCTGGCTCCGCACCCTGGGGTTGGATGAAGGCGACCGCGGGGTGCGCGTGAGGCGGCTGGAGGTGTTGCCGGGGCGCATCACGGCGACGACTCAAGAGCGCAGCGGCACGACCTGCGAGGTCGACATCCGCTTTGCCCTGTGGAGTGATGAACAGTGGCAGCGCGTGATCGACGCCCTGGGCAGCCAGGCGCTCTATGCCGCCCAACTGCTGGCGGGCGACCTGCCCCCCGACCTGGAGCGCACGCTCAGCACGGCAGGCGTGCAGCTTTTGCCCGCCGGGCTAGGCGAGTTGGAACAGCGCTGCACCTGCGATGCAGCCGCTACGCAGGGCAGCCGCCGGCGACCGCCTTGCGAACATGCCACGGCGGTCTATCTCGCCTTGGGCGAGCTATTGGCCGATGACCCGTGGCTGCTCTTCCAGCTGCGCGGGCGCGACCAAGCCACCCTCCTGCGCGGGCTGCGCGCCCAGCGCGCCCGCAGCGGGGAGAGCGCCGCGGGCACGCCGGCGCTGGGCAAGGCGGCGGGCCGCGCTGCGGGCGGCTTCTATCGCGCCGCCGCCACGCCCTCGCAAGACGAGGAAATCCTGCCGCTGGATCAGCAGGTCGAAGGGTTTTGGGGCAGCGCCAAGGTATTGGGCGACTTTCGCCCGCACATCGTGCCTGCCCCGGTCGAGCTGGCGCTGCTGCGCCGCTTGGGTCCGCCCTCCACCGCGGCGGGCGGCGATATCTACGAACGGCTGGCGCAGGTCTACCGCCGCATCAGCCGCGAGGCCATGACCCTGGCCTACGCCGCCGACGCCGAGAACGGCAACCACGAGAACGGGCATCGCCATCGGCGGCAGCCCGCATACCATCGCCTCTAGGTCGTCCACCACCATCCGCCCAATTGCCCGCAGATCGCGGCCCACGCTGCCCGCGCGGTGCGCCGACAGCACCACGCCCGGCGCGCGGCGGATGGGGTGGTCGGCGGCCAGCGGCTCTTGGGGAAAGACGTCGATGGCGGCGCGGAAACGCTGCTCATAGAGCAGTTCCGTCAGCGCGTCGAAGTCCACCAAATGTGAACGGCTGATCAACACCAGGAGCGCATCGGGCCGGATCAACGCCAGCCGCGCCCGATCCAACAGCGCCCGGTTTTCGGCAGAGGGGATCGCCAGCACAAAGATCACGCGGCTGGTCGCCAGCAGATGGTCTAACGAGACGGGCTGCACCCCTTGGCCGAGCAGATAACGCTCCGGCAGCCAAGGGTCAAAGACCTGAAGCGAACAGCGGAACGGCGCGAGCAGCGGGCGCAGCGCCCGCGCCAGCCCGCCATAGCCGATCAACCCCACGGGCTGGTCAAACAGCGTAAAGGTGTCCTCATTGCCCGCGTGCAGATAACGTTCCGTGCCGGCCACAAACGCGTTGTGCCCGTCGACGATCTGACGGCTGCATGCCAGCGCCATCCCCAACGCCATCTCCGCCACCATCGGGCCAAAGGCGGGCGCACAGCTCAACACACGGATCCCACGCCGGAAACATGCGTCATAGTCCAACAGCTTGGGGCTGGGGTGCCGCCCCCCCACCTCCAGAATGGCGCGCAAGCTGGGCATCCGCTCCACTGAACCGTGATGCCAGCGTCCCGTCACAATGGCGTTCAGCTCGCCCGCCTGCTGCGCCAATTCCTCGTCCGGGATCGGCGTCTCGCGCTCCCAGACCACGTCGACCAGATCATGCAGCCGCGCCCGATCCTCGGCGGAGAAGATCTCGTCCAGCTTGCGTGATACGGGGTCTACCAATACCTTCCATCGCATGGTCCATCGCATGGTCAGCCGCCTTGTTTTCGCGAAGTTATTTTGGAGAGCGCCCTGGAGCGTAAGCATGGCTCCATAGCGCAAGCTTATATGAGCCATCATACACGGCAGGCCGCGTCGACGCCAAGGCGCTCGGCGGCAGGCAGGCCGATCAGCCGCTGGAGCAAGCGGCGCAAACCGCGCTATAATTGAATCGTCCGCGATCCTGCCACCGCCCTGCCCACAAGAGACAACCCGCATGACGCACACGACAGCGCACACCATGATTCGCATCGACGATACGCTGGTCATGCACGGCGTGCGCGACCAGGCCGACGCGGCGCGCTTTGCGGCCTTTAACGCCGAGATCAACGGCGCCGACCAGGGCGCGACCTGCGCCGCCCTGCTCCAGCATCACCCCACGGCGGCCTGGGACGACTTTGTCATCGTAGAGGACGAGCGCAGCGGAGCGGTCGTCTCCACTACCTGTCGGATCCCCTGGCGGCTGCATCTGGGCGGCGTTTCCCTCAGCGTGGCGATGCTCGAAATGGTGGTGACCCATCCCGACTATCGCCGCCGCGGGCTAGTGCGCCGCCAGATCGACCACTTCCACAGCCGCGCCGCGGCCCAGGGCTTCGACCTCTGCATCATCGAGGGTATCCCATACTACTATCGCCAGTTCGGCTATGCCTATGCGCTCGATCACTGGGCCGCCGACGCGCTGCCCGCCGCCTGGATCCCATCCGGTGCGCCCGATATGCGCCTACGCCGGGCGACGCTCGCCGACATCCCGGCCTTGATGCAGGCCTATGCGGACTCCATGGCGGGGCTTGCGCTGCATACCCAGCGCGCTGCGGAGGAGTGGCGCTACCTGCTGCAGGCCGCCGCCTACCCGACCTACATGGTCGAGCCGGTCCAAGCGATGGGCAGCGCCGGCTATGTCTGCGGCTGGCTGGGCGGCGATCGCGCCAGCCTGTCGCTTGTCGAGAGCGCCCTGCCCACCGCCGCCACCGCGCTGGCGGTACTACAATTGTGCAAGCCGCACGCGACACTGCTGCGCCTCGGCTGGCCCCAGCAGGGGTTCCTGGCGCAGGTGGCGCGCACGCTGGGCGCGCAGCCACACAGCGGCGACCAATGGCTGATCCGCATCCCCGATCTGCCGCGGCTGCTGCTGAAACTGGCCCCCGTCTGGGCCGAGCGGCTGGCCGGGGCAGGCTGGCCGCGCTTCACGGGCGAATTGACCCTCAACCTCTACCGGCACGCCTACCGGCTGCGTTTTGCCGATAGCCGTCTCGCAGCCGTGGACGCGCTGGGGTTTGTAGATGCCTCGATGGGGGCGCGGGGCGGCGACCTGTGTCTGCCCGCCGATGCCTTTGTGCGTCTCTTGTTCGGCTACCGCACCCTGGACGAACTGCGCGATGCCTGGCCCGACATCGTCGTCCAGCCCGCCCGCCGCCATCTGGTCGATGCGCTCTTCCCCAAGATCGCGTCCTACGTCTGGCTGCCCTACATGAACTGCGCGCACCTGCCGCCGCTGCCATTTGCCTAACCGCGCTGATCTTGCACGCAAATGGCAGCGCCACGAAAAAAAACCTGTTGACATGGCGCTGTGTTTGGTATACCATATACTACGTCCGCGATTTTCAAATCCATATCAGTAGTTCGTCAGGCAGACGGGGTTGCCGGTCTCAACGGCTTGGGCCACCTCTCCGTGTTCTTGCCGTTCAGACCAACTCAATCCCCCTCGACCCCGTTGCCCGCGCCCTGTTGGTGTTTGGGCCTCCGGCACGCTCCCTGCGCTGCCCACGTTGACGCCTGAGGCCCAAACTGTTGACTTCCCGCGATCCAAGGAGCGTCACGCCGCTTCGCCCCAACTGATCCATTCGGAACCGCTCGTCGGTCGCTGCCTTGGCGCTCTGTGCTTCGTTGCTACGTTCATTTCGTGCCGATCGCAGTCTCAACACACCCAAGAACGGAGGTGCGGACGATGTCTCTGGAGATCAGTCGCCGGCAGTTTCTGAAGTTGGCTGGGGTCGGGGCCGCCGGGATGGCCCTGGCGGGCTGCGTGTCGCCCACCGCCGCGCCGGCGGGCGCACAGCCCGCCGCCACGTCCAAGAATGTCATCTTCTCCAGCTACACTTGGTCCGGCTATGAGACGTCGATGCGTGACGTCATCGCCGGCTGGAATGCAGAGCACCCGGACGTTGGCGTGGAGCAGCAGTATATCGCCGAGGATTACTGGACCAAGTTACAGACCCAGGTGGCGGGTGGCACCCCGCCCGATGTCGGCATCGCCGATTATGGCCGCATGATCGTCTATGCTAAGGATGGCGTCCTGCTCAACATCACAGACTGGGTGCAGCGTGACAGCTTCCCGCTGGACAAGATGTTCCCCGGCGCGGTGGCTCAGTATCGCTGGGTCGAAGGCGATTTCGACAGCGGCGGTGAGGGCGGCGGCATGTACGGTCTGCCCTCCGACGCCCAATCGCACATCATCGCCTACAACAAAACCATGTTCGACGAAGCCGGCGTGCCCTACCCGACCGACGATTGGACTTGGGACGACCTGGTCGAGATGGGCAAGGCGATCACCAAGCCTGACGAAAACAAGTGGGGCATGCAGGTGATCCACCCTGCCATCATGACCAAGGGCAACTTTCTCTTCTCCGCCGGCGGCGCCAACCACAGCGACGACCTCAAGCAAAGCTTGATCGACTCGCCCGAATCGATCGAAGCATGGAGGTGGGACTGGGACCTGGTCTACACTCATCAGATCGCGCCGCCGCCCGGCGCGCAGGCCCAGACCAATCCCTTTATGTCGGGGCAGGTCGCCATGGTGGTGGACGGCGTCTGGTGGATCGCCGACTTCGCCAACATCACCGAATTTGAGTGGGATATCGCGCTCTTCCCCAAACACCCACGCACCGGCAGGCGCACAACCAGCCTCGAATCCGACGGATGGTGGATCTTCAAATCCACCGCCGAGCCTGATCTGGCGTGGAGTCTGATGCAATATCTCGCCGACGAGGCCGGGCAGAAGCGCTTCGGCGAACTGAACTATGTGATCCCCAGTTGCTTCCCTGAGATCGGCCAAGAGTGGTACTCGCGCACCCCGCCGGAGAATCGCTTAAAGGTGTTGGACAACATCGTCGAGGAATCGCACAAAGTGGACTACACCTATTACGATTTCTTCACTTGCTGGGATGCCTATAGCCCGCCGATTATGGCAGCCTTTGCCGACGGCACCGACATCGAAGCCGCATGTGTAGAGGCGGCGCAGATCCACAACGAAGAGCTGGCTGCGGCCTGGGAACGCTTCCAGGCGGGCTAGGAGCAGCCTACCTTCCCGGAAGCTGGATGGTCGTTATAAGCGAGGCAGTATCATTCCGGCAGCGCGAGGAATCTCTCTGACAGCGTACCAGGGCAGAGAGATTCCTCGACAGGAGCCTCGGAATGACAGCTACTAAGTGCTTGATCCTGTAAATGCGTTGAGGTCAGTAGGGACAGGCCCCCGTGCCTGTCCGTCTGGGGGCTATCACGGGGGATGGCCCCTACAATCTCAGCTCATTAGCCAGACGCAGCACTAAGCTACCTTGTACACCCCGTCAGCTTCCGGGAAGGTGATCCAAGCGCATCAGCGGAGAAGGTCTCGTGGCGCAGAAATTAACCACCTTCAAACGTCTGCAGCGGCATGAAGAGCGAACAGCGTGGCTCTTCGTGTCGCCGGTGCTGCTGGGCATCTTGATCTTCCAGATCTATCCCACCCTCTTCTCGCTCTTTGCCAGCTTCACAAGCTGGAACCTGATCTCCCCGCCGCGCTGGATCGGCCTGGAGAACTATGTCGACCTAGTGACAACCGATCGTTTCTTCTTTAAAACATTGTGGATCACCACGCGCTATACCCTGGGTGTGGTCTTCCCGTCGATGGCACTGGCGCTCTTTTTCGCTGCGCTGCTCAACCAGAATATCCGCTTCCGCCATCTCTATCGCGGCATCTACTTTATCCCTGTCGTCGCGCCCACCGTGGCGCTGGCGCTGCTGTGGGGCTGGCTCTATGAGCCGAACTTCGGCATCATCAACGGCGTACTGCGCTCATTCGGCATCAAAGGCCCGGCTTGGCTCGGCACCACCCAATGGGCCTTGCGCTCGGTGATCATCATGGCGATCTGGGCCGGTCTTGGCTTCCAGATCGTGATCTTCCTGGCCGGGCTACAGAACATCTCCCAAGAATACTATGAAGCCGCGGCCATCGACGGGGCCAACGCCTGGCAGAAGTTTGTGCGTATCACCCTGCCGCTGCTCTCGCCGGTCACCTTCTTTGTGCTGGTCACCGGCATCATCGGCACCTTCCAGGATTTTTCCCTGGTTTGGGTGCTGACCCAAGGCGGGCCGGCAGGCGCGACCCAGTTGATCGTGATGTATTTATATGGCCTGGCCTTCCGCCTGCAGCGCATGGGGCTGGCCTCGGCGGTCGCCTATGCGGTCTTTCTGATCATCGTCGGCCTGACCATTCTCAACTTTGTCTTCAGCAAGAAATGGGTCTTCTACGAGGATTCGTCCTAGGGGGGCGCAGGCCATGATCGGCGAGCAGCGCATCCAGACAAGCGTACCAACGACCGCCCGGCGGCACTGGCCGGCTCGCCGCATTTTGGCGCGGCTTGCCACCCATGGGGTGCTGCTTGCCATGGCGGTGCTCATGATCTTCCCGCTGGTCTGGTTGATCTCGACCTCGTTAAAGCATCCTGGCAAGCAGATGCTGTGGCCGCCTCAGCTGATCCCCAACCCGGTCTATTTCAAGAACTATGCGGATTTGTTTGTGCTGGCCCCGATGGGGAACTATCTGTTTAACAGCTTCAAGATCGCCATCTTGTCGGTGCTGGGGGTCTGCTTCTCTTCCTCCTTGGCCGCCTTTGCCTTTGCACGCATGCGCTTTCGCGGCAGCCAGACGCTCTTTGGCCTCTTGCTGGCGACGATGATGCTGCCCTATGCCGTGACCATCATCCCCACCTTTGTGATCATGAAGAATCTGGGCTGGCTGAACACACACTATCCGTTGATCGTCCCCTCCTTCTTTGGCAGCGCCTACTTCGTCTTTCTGCTGCGCCAGTCCTATCGCGCCATACCGCAGGACCTCTTCGACTCGGCGACAATTGACGGGGCAGGCTTCTTTCAAATTTACTGGAAGATCTTTGTCCCGCTGGGAATGCCGGCGCTGGTCACGGTCGCGCTCTTTGCCTTTCTCGGCGCGTGGAACGACCTCTTCGGCCCGCTGATCTATCTCAGTTCGCAGGAAAAAATGACCGTGGCGCTGGGGCTGACCTATCTGCGCGGGCGCGCCGGAACCGGCGTCGAACGAGTCGGCGTCATCATGGCGGGGTCGATGCTCGGCGTCATCCCCATGCTGCTCCTCTACACATTCGGCCAGAAGTACTTTATTCAGGGCCTGGCGCGCACTGGGTTGAAAGGCTGAGCGACAGCGGGCGGCGCTCGGCGCCCGCATTCACCACACCTTGCAGAGCACTGGCGGGAGGCCAGCCATGCAGCAGAAGTCGGTTGGAATCGGCATCATCGGCCTCGGCATGGGGGCTAATCTGCTCTTTGTCAACCAGGAGCCGGAGTCCCGGCTGGAGGTACGCGGCCTGTGCGCGGGCCATGCCGAACGCGCAGCCCAACTCGCCGCCGACTGGCAGATCCCTTTCTGGACGACAGACTACCGGGCGCTGCTCACCCGCGACGACATCCAGGTCATCGCCGTCTTTTCTCCCGATCATCTCCACGCCGAACATGCCTTGGCCGCGCTGCGCGTCGGCAAGCATGTGATCTGCACCAAGCCGATGTGTACCCGCGTCGAGGATGCGATTGAGCTGGTCCACGCCGTCGAAGAGAGCGGGCGAGTCTTTTTGGTGGGCCAGACCATGCGTTTCGAACCCGCCTTTGCCGAAGCGAAACGGCTGAGCGACGCCGGAGACCTCGGCCAGATCGTCTTTGCCGAGGCGCACTATGTTCACGACGCGCGCACCTTCTTCCCGTCGACGCCATGGCGTCAGACCGCGCCGCAAGACCTGATGTACGGCGGCGCCAGCCACCCGATCGACCTGCTGCGCTGGTGTCTGGGCGATGTGGCCGAAGTCTTCGCCTATGGCCGGCAAAGCGGGCTGATCCCCGGCTACCCGTATGAAGACAACTATCTGATCAATCTGCGCTTTCGCAGCGGCGTGGTGGCGCGCGTGCTTGCCGCCTATGGGCTGGTACACCCTCCGATGCCCATGATGGGGCTGGGGCTGTTTGGCACGCGCGCTAGCCTGATGGCCGACTTTACCGACCAGGAAGACAGCCATCTCCACATCCACTTTGACCCTGCCGGCGGACGCGGCTCGATAGACCAAGTGATCGAGGCCGAGACCACCGGCGCGCTCGGCCATGGCGCAGGCGTGCTGCGCTATCTTCAACATTTTGAATCCTGCCTCTTTGACGGCATACCCCCGACGCCAGGCGTGCGCGACGGCGCGGCCTCGGTCGCCGCCTGCGCCGCGGCCTGGGAGTCGATCCGCCGCGGCGCGCCGGTGCAGCCGCGCGCCGACTTTTAGCCCTGATTTTACTCATGACTGCTACTCTGGGAGACGATATCCATGCCTGTCTATGGTCAAGAGGAAATTGACAACCTGATCAAGGTGATCGAGAGCGGCTGGTTCTGTGACAAGCCGGACGGCTTTATGGAGCAATTTCGCCAGGACTTCGCCCAGGCGATGGGCGCGCGCCACGCCATCTGCGGCGCGACCGCCATGGTGCTGATGCAGGCGCTGCCCGGCGCGATCGGCGCGGGCGCGGGCGACGAGATCATCTGCGACCCCATTGTGCAGTTCCATGCCATCGCCTGTCTGCACAACAATGTCATCCCCGTCTGGGCCGATGTGCGGCCCGACACCTTTTCGATGGACCCCGACTCGGTCGAAGCGCGCATCACCCCGCGCACCAAAGCGATCTGGGTGACACATCTCTGGGGGCACGCCGCCGAAGTAGACCGGCTGCGCGAGATCGCCGACCGCCACGGTATCTATCTCTTCGAAGACTGCGCCCATGCCATCTTCGGCCAGTATAAGGGCCGGCCCCTCGGTACCTGGGGTCATGTGGGGACGTTCTCCTTCAATATGTTCAAGCAGCTCGCCTTGGGCGAAGGCGGCATGGCGATCACCGACGACGACCGGCTGGCCAAGGAGATCAACAAGCGCATCATCTTTGGCGAAAGCCCCGAGGTGCTTTCCTCCAACTATCGCATGACCGAATTCCAGGCCGCGGTGGGCGTGGTGCAGCTCAAAAAGGTGCCGGGCTATCTGGAGCAGTATGCCGAAAATGCCAAACGGCTGGACGAGGCTGTGGCCGGCTGTACCTGGCTCGACGCGCGCCCGCCGCTGCCGGAAAATGTGGTCGCACCCTATTTCTGGAGCTGCCTCTTCCACGGCGAGCGCGCCGGCATCGACCGCGGCGTCTTCAAGGCCGCGCTGCGCCAGGCCGGGGGCGGTTTTGGCACAGGCTTTTTGCAGGTGCCGGCCTATATGTACGCCATCTTCCGCAACCCAAATGCCTATGGCAACAAAGGCTGTCCCTACAACTGCCATCTCTACACAGGTGAGGTGGATTGGGGCGCCGGCCTCTGCCCGGTGGCCGAGGAGGTGATCCCGCGCCTGGTGCACACCAACATCATGGCCCCGCTGGACAAGGGGGTCAAAGCCGCCGACACCCTGCGCCGGGCGATTGACCTGGCCGAATGGGGCGAGGTCGCGCCGCTGACCTACAGCGATGTGGACAAGCGCGTGCTCGACGTGGTCAAACAGGCGGGTCAGTTGGAGCCGATTGAGGTCGTCCGCGTCTTCGACGAAAAACAGTGGGAACACTTCGACGAACATGGCATGTGGACGGTGATGGAAGGGCTGCGCGACCGCTACCCCTACCGGCTGTCGCACGCCGGGCCGCGCCAGTTTGCCTATCACGACCTGAGTTAACCGCCGCGCAGCCTGCCTTAATCTGGGCCAGGGCAGGCTGCCTCTGCTGAAGGAGC
>QEUY01001069.1 GCA_003577365.1 Chloroflexota bacterium
ATCGCCCGCCAGCCGTACCTGTGGTGAGGCGCGCCATGAGCAAGCTGCTGGGCACACGCCGCATTGAGAGTTGGGAACTGTTCGACCCGGCGCTGCGCATGTGGCACGCCGTGGTCTTTGTTAATGGTCTTTGCGTCGACGAGCGATGGTTCACCAAGCGCGACACGGCCATTGCCTGGATTGGGGCCGCGCCACAAGTGGCGCCGGCACGGCTCAAAATGGAGGAAACCAACCATGAGAACGCTTGAATCACTCATGAGCGAACTGGCAAAACCGTTCCACCCTGCCTCGGTCACCTGGAAGCCAGGGGCCGTCGCCAAGGGGGGTGGCAAGGCGCTGGCGCTGGCCTACGCCGACCTACGCGCCTATCAGAACCGGCTCGACGAGGTGGCCGGGGCCGACTGGTCAGTGCGCTATGTGCCCTGGGGGGATCGCATCATCTGCGAACTCACCATCTGTGGGGTCACGCGCACCAGTACGGGCGAAGCGGACAGCCAGTCCGAGCGCAGCGAGATCGCGGGCACGGCGGCCGAAGCCCAAGCCTTTAAGCGGGCCTGCGCCATGTTTGGCCTCGGTCGTTATCTCTACAACCTGCCCTCTACTTGGGCCGAATATGACAGTGAGCGCAAACAGTTCACCGAACCCGCCAAGGCCAAGCTGCTGGGCATCCTGATGCAACACTACCGCCAGGCCACGGGCCGTGCGCCGGAGACAGGTGGCGATACCGGGGACGCGGTCAGCGAAGCAACCCGCAAACACCTGCACGCCCTCGGCACCGAACTCTATGGCGAGCAGTGGGACGCCGTGCGCCACCGCAACGTGCGCCGCGTGACCGGCGGGCGCACCGAGAGCAGCGCCGACCTCACCGAGGCCGAGGCCCAGCGCCTGATCGACGGCATGAACACGCTCAAGCGCCAGCGTGCAGCTGCCAACCACCAACGTGTAGCGGCCTAATCCACCCATCCCCCGACCGCCCTGGCCCCGTGGCGTCGTAACGGGGTAGGGAGACTCTCATGGACATCCGCATCGCCGATGCGCTGGAACAACTGGCGCACGACCTGCGCCCTGAGCCGTGCGGAGAGTGTTTTGCAACCCTGCCGTGGCAGCGCCAGTCTATCACACGACGCTGCCGCGGCATAGCCAAGAGAAAGGCTGACTATGCTCGACCGGCAAAGTTTGGCCGATGTCCTCTTTGCCGCCGTGGTGATCGTGGCGCTGTGGGTGTGGAACGCCAGCGCCTACGCCGCCATCACCGCCGCCGCCATCTGCTATCTGGCTATCGCCAGCGTGCGCGCCGTGGCTGCCTCGGAACCGCTGCGCGATGTGTTCATCCACCGCCAGACGCAGGTCACGGAGCGCCGGCGCATCGCCGTGCTGCGCGAGCAGCACCTGCTCGTAGGCTCCCTGCAGCCCCCCAGCGCACTCCCCGCAGACCCCCAGCCGCAGGCGCTGCCGCCACGCTTTGTGCCGGCGGTGGACCCGCGCACGCGCGCCGCCGCCATCGAGTGGGTATGGGGGCTGTACGGCAATGACAACCGGCTCGACCCCAACCGCGTGCTGGGGCCGCACACCAAAAAGCCGGGGCAGATCCAAGCGCCCAAGCCGCGCGCGGATGTGCTGGACCTGCTGACCGATGAGCGGGTCGGGCTGGTGCGGGTAGGCGAGGGCGGGATGCTCTTCTGGTCTGCCTCCCCTACCCTGACGATCCACGAGGCATCCAATCGCATTCAGGGGCGGGGCGCGTCCAGAGAGGGCTAGGGGGGCCGCCCCCCTCCCTCTCCCCCCCCCTCCCCCCTAGAACCAGGAGGACTACGATGGGGTTTCTGTTGTTAGGGATCGTGTGTTTCCTCACGGGGCTGTGGCCGCTGGGCCTAGCCGCCTGGGGCATCGGCGTATTGCAGGCTATCATCCGCAGCGTGCCGGAAAGCGTCATCTCCAACGACGACGAGGACCGTTCGACCACGCCGGTCGGGGCGCTGCTGATTACTATCCTCGCCGTGGGCGGGCTGCTGCTGATTGCCGCCGGCACAATGGGCAGCGTCGTGGCAGTGCAGCATGACGCCGGCGGCGTAGACCAAACGGTTGAGATCCTGCGGGCGCTGTCAGAGGCGACCCGCTGAAGGCACAACGCCCTTCCCGCGGCGGGAGGAGTTGCGCTATGATCCCCACCCCACCACCCGCCACGGGGTGGGGATACCGAATGTTCAACCCACCCCCAAGCGTGGGGAGAGGAGGCAGGAAACCAATGAGCAAGCTG
>QEUY01000099.1 GCA_003577365.1 Chloroflexota bacterium
CCATCTTCACCCCCGCATCTGGCGTTGTCACGCTATCCGGTGTGGCCTCTGCATCCGATCCCGCAGCCTGGTCTGCCGCATGGACCGGGGCCGCTGCTTGCCGCTCCGCAGGGTGTAGGGCGGCGGGCGCGCGCTCGACAGGCGGGTGTGCTGCCGCCACGGGTTGCGGCGGCGCGGGTTCCGGCGAGGGGTCATCCCAGACGGTGGGGAAGGTGGGCGCGCTAGGCGCGTCTGCGTCCGATGTGGATGCCGCCGGAGACGCCGTCTCATCCGGCAGGGGCGGCGTAAGAGCAGCCTCGCGCCGGAAGAGGGCGCGCAGATTAGCGACCGTGGTCTGCCAGAGTTCTCGCCACGTCATGCCGTCGGACCCGCTCGCCTAGGCCCATTCCGGGTCGATAGGGGCATAGCGCATATGCACATCCAGCCGGCCCAGCTTCAGCCCCATGTCTTGTTCGATCAGGTCGCGCGTCACTTCCACCACCTCGTCGGTCTTCATCGGCACATCGACATCGGGCGCGGCTTCGATCTCCAGCTTGATGTCGACCGAGCCGCCCTTGGACTTGACGATCGGCACCACGCTGATGATCTCGGCCAGTTGGTCCAACTGCCAACTGAGGCGGCGGCTGATGCTCGCCGTATCCAGTTCGGCGGAACCGCCCTGCGCCGTGCGGATGCGCACCCCGCGGCGCTGGCCGCTCCAGATCTCCACCCCGATCAAAATGCCGAAGACCAGCACGGCGCTGACGCCCGCGGCGATCTGGCCGATTAGAAAATTGCTGGGGTTGGCCGCTTGGGCCGCGACCAAGCTCGCCTGCGCCCTATCGAGCCAGGCTTGCACCAGGGCGAGCGTTTGAAACGGGATCACCGCCGCCACGCCGATCAAGGCCATGAGCAGCAGCCAGAGCAGAATGGCGATGATGCGGTTAAAAGTCGTCATAAGTCAGAATCATCATAGATCGGCTGTGTCTCGCGCCGGCAGCCCGTGCGCGCTCTTTGCTGATTATACACGATGCAGCGGCGCGGCGCGAACAGGCCTTGCTCGCAGCCAGGGCGCGACCCAACAGAGCAGCAGCAGCACCTCGCCCGCGGCGCTAAACAGCAGGCCCCGCCGCCACGAGGCCGGCGCGTAGCGAAAGATCACCTCATGCTCGCCCGCGGGGACGGGCACGCCGCGCAGCAAGATGTTGGTGCGGTAGATGGGCGCGGGGTCGCCGTCCACCGTGGCCTGCCAGCCTGGATAGAAGGTGTCAGCCAAGATCAGCAGCGCCGGAGCCTGGCTGCGCGTGCGGATCACCGCGCGCTCGGGCGCATAGCTCACGATCTGCGCCTTGCCTGGCGCCGCCTGTGCCGCGGGCAGCGGGACGGCCTCCGGCCAGCCTTCCACCACCGCGGCCCCACGCAGGCCAGTGGCGCGGTCGCGGATCAGGTCGAGCGCCGCCGCCGCATCCGCCGCGGCCACCGTCTGCTGCGCCAAATAGGCGCGCGGCAGCACGTCGAGATTCTCATAGACCTTGACATCACCGCTGTGCACCAGGCGAAAATGGCCGCGGTCGCTGGGCAGCAGCGCGGCGAATTGGCCGGTGCGCGCATCCACCAGTGTGGCGGCCTGGACGACGAGCGGCGTGGGCGCGCCCTGCCATGCGACGGTGATGGTCGTGGGGCGCATGGCCGTGGGCAGGGGCAGCTTGACCAGATATTCCTGCCGCCCGCCCTCCACATCGCGATAGGCAACCTGCGCGCCTGCCGCCGCCGCCAGCGGGCTGTCCAGCGCCGGGTCGGCCAACTGCGCGCCGGGCCGGTCGCCCGCGGTCAGGTCAAAGTCAGCCTGGCTCATGCCCTCCGCCGTGACCCCTGCGACGTGCACCCGCCCCACCGTGCGCGTGCCGCCCGCCAGGGCTGCCGCCGCGCCATCCACATAGCCGATCAGATGCAGGTGCGTGGCGGGAAAATCTGTAGGATTGTCCAGACTAGTCTGCGGGTAGACGGCGTCCAGCCGCGCGCCGATCTGCCGGTCGTAATAGACATCGTCCAACCAGAGGTCGCGCACTTTGTCGGTGATCACATACTGCACGTTGAACAGCGCCAACAGGCCGGCAGGCGGCACGCGCGGCAGTTGCTCGCGCAGCCGGCCATCCGGCACGATCGCGCCGGGCGGCACAAAGAGCGTGACCAGGTCTAGATAGCGCTGCAGCGGCAGCACGCCGCCGTCGAACCCGTCCACGCTGGGCACGCGCCAGAGTAGCGCCAGGTTGGGGGCCAGGATCTCCTGCGACTTGAGCGCCGTGATCAACTCGGCAAACTCAGGCTCGTCCAGCAGGGGGCGTGCGCCCTCCCGCAGGATGCGCCGGTAGTCGGCCATGTCGCCGGGGTCAAAGGTGAGGGTGCTCATGCTCACGAAGCGGCCCGCCGCGGCGGGGTGCAGCGCAGACCGCGCCGGGTCGCTGCGCAGATGAGCCGGGGCCGTGCGCACATCATAGACCGCCTGCGGCGCGGTCGGGTGCGTATGCGGCAAGGCCTGCGCCGCGGCGATCAACTCGACGCCGGCCAGCGCCGCGCCCAGCGGCAGCAGCCAGGCGGCGCGCCCGCGCATCCAGCCGCGCCCGGCATCCACCCCCACCCCGGCCAGGATCGCCATGCCCAATGTATAGAGCATCATCCAGCGCGCCGGGACGCGAAACAGGTCAAACCCCGGCACAGCCCAATAAAGCAGATAGTAGACCGGATTCCAGCGCCCCAGGGCCAAGAACAGCCCCAGCGCAGCCAGCAGCAGCCCGGCATTCCGCGCCGCGCCGCGGCCGCGCCATGCGCCCCACGCCGCCAGCCCTAGCCCCGCCAGCCCGACATAGGCCACAAACTCGCTGTAGCCCATCGTCGCAAAGACGACGCTCAGGTCAACCAGCCCATAGGAAGGCAGCAGCGTCCAGAGCAGTTTCAACGGCCTGAGGCTAAAGCTGCTGGCCTCGGCATAGGAGAGGCCGCCGCTGCGTAGCCCCAGGCCGCTCAGTTCCAGCGTCGGCAGCAGTTGCGCGCCGCTCGCCGACAGCCCCAGCGTGACCCCCAGCGCATAGACCCCCAGCCGGGGCAGCATGGCGTTGAATCGGGCGCGCCACCGGCCGCGCTGCCGCCAGATCGGGGGCCAGAGCAGCGGCCAGACGACCCACGCGCCCAGCCCGGCCAGGTTGATAAAGACCGTCTGCGTATGCCCGGCCAAAAACATCAACGCCACCAGCAGCCCGAACTCGGCGGCACGGCGCAGCCAGGCGCGCCAATCCCCCGTATCCACACCTGCAAGCACCCACCATGCCCAGGGCAGCCAAGCTGCGCCGTTCATCTGGTTGATGTGGCCGACCAGCCCGCCATAGAAACCGCTGCCCGCCAGCACCAGCCCCCCAGCCAGCGCCGCCCATGCGCTCTGCCCCCAGCGGCGCAGCAGCGCATAGCCGCCCATCCCCAAGATCCAGGTGTGCAGCGCCGCGCTCCACGCGAGCTGGCGCGTCACCGGCAGCCAACTCAGCGGCCAGTGCAGCGGATAGAGCACCGCCGCCTGCGGGTTCGCCAGCAAAGGCACGCCCAAAAAGCTATAGGGGTTCCAGAGCGGGATCCGCCCCTCGCGCAGCGCGGATGCGGCGGCGTCGCGATAGGGGTAAAAGTAAAGCAGAATATCGCCGCTGGCATAGACCCGATTGGTCCACAGCAGCGGGGCATAGAGCAGCAGCGCCAAGATCGCCAGCACGCCCCCGGCGATCCCGGCCTGGCGCACGACAGCGGGCGTCAGGGGCTTCATGGGCGCGACATCCCTGCGGGCATGGCGGCCCAAGGCCAGGCAGGCACAGGGGAGATGGGCGCGGGCGAGACAGATCGACACCAGCCGCACGCCGCTTGGGGCCGGTGGACGAGCGTATAGACGGTGAAGCGCCCGGCGCGCAGTTCGCGGCGCAGCGCCAGCCCGCGCAGCGCCAGGTGCAGCGCCAGGTCAGGCGGGGTGGCCCAGTCGGGCACGATCAGAACCGCGGGCGGGTAGGGCGTTTTGGCGGCGTTGTCTGCCAGATAGACCGAACTGGGGAACCAGCGCAGTTCCGTCTTGCCCTGCCGAATCGAGCCGTCAAGATAAAAACGGGCGTGCCATCCCAAGCTCTGGTGATAGAGCACCTGGCGGTCTGGCCGGCCGGCGACCCAGGCCATCGCCTCCTCCAGCCCGGCATAGTCGCCGTGGTCGCCGCCGATGGGCAGGCTGCCGCGGGCTGCGGCCAGCCCAGGCGGGATCAAACAGAGCGCGCCGATCAGCAGCAGGATACTTAACACGCGGCGCATGTGGCTGTGGGGCGGCGCATTCGCCCAGCGCGCCGCCGGCCAAGCCAGCAGCCAGGCCCAGATCGGGGCCAGCGGCAGCAGATAGCGGTCCCAGACCTGCACCGTCGTGACCCCATGCAGCGCCACATAGCCCACAGCCCACCCGAAGATGATCCATGCTGCGAGCGTGGGACGCCGCGCACCCATGCTCGCAGCCCCCCATGTGACCACCGCCAGCAGCCAGATTGCGGGGCTTGCCGCCAGATACCCGATCCACTGGCCCCAGGCCAGCGCCCGCGGCCCCCACAGCGCCGGAGGGACGAACGCCAGCGGCGCATAGGTGCGCGTCGCCAGATCCCACGGCGAAGGCGCAACCGCCCAGCGCGTGCTGTCCCACAGCAGGATCGGCAGCACGACCGCGGCCATACCGAAGAGGGTTAACCGCAAAGGGCGCGAAAAAACAGAGAATAGGGAGTAGGGAGTAGGGAATAGGGGCAGAGGCCAGACTCTGGACCCGTCTCCCTCTCTGCTCTGGACTTTGCGTTCTTTGCGCCCTTTGCGGTGAATATTCTCCCCCCATGCCAGCGCCAGCACCGCGGGCGCATAGAGCAGCCCCTGCTGTTTGGTCATGATCGCCGCGCCCAGCCAAAAGCCCGCCCAGCCGGCGCGGCGGCGCAGCGCCATCACCAGCGCCAGCGTACCCCACAGCGTCAGCAGTGGATCGGTGTAGACGGTGGGTGCAAAGCTCAGCGCAAAGGGGTTGAGCGTATAGACCAGCCCCGCGGCCAGCCCCGCCGCAGACGACCCCCACAGACGGCGCGCCCCGGCGGCAACCAGAGGGATGGTTAACACACTGGCGACAATGCTCAACCAGCGGCCTGCGGGCGCGCTTGGCCCCAGCAGCGCAAAGACGCCGCCCAGCAGCCAGAGAAAGATCGGCGGTTTATCGGGCCAAATAGTAAGAAAACGCGGATCGTCATGCAGGGCGTGTAGCGCCCAATAGCTGTAGAGCGCCTCGTCTTCACGCAGCGGAAAGCGCGCCAGCAGCGGCAGGCGCAGCGCCAGCCCGGCCAAGGTCAGCCCGGCCAGCGCCAACGCATCGCCGCGGCGGACGCGCAGCCACGTCCAGGCGGGCGCAGGGAGCGGCTCATGCCGGGGGAAACCGGCTAGCGGGCGCAGCATGGCAGGCAGCGGGATCGACAGCCGGATAAACAGCCGAGGGGGTCAATCCACGAATCAATCCACGAATCAATCCACAAAGCGGTATTTGAAGAGCGTACGCACCGCGCTAAAGCCATCGCGCCAGCCGATCTTCTTGCCTTCGTGAAAGGCGCGGCCATTGTAGCTGATGGGCACTTCAAAGATGGGATAGCCCCGCTTGAGGATCTTGGCCGTCAGCTCCGGCTCGATCTCAAAGGCGCGGCTGCGCAGCGCCATGCCGTCGATCACCTCGCGGCGGAAGCATTTATAACAGGTTTCCATGTCGGTAAGCGACGTGCCGTAGAGCACGTTGGTCATAATCGTCAGGAACTTGTTGCCCAGGGTGTGGGTCAAACTCATGGCCGAGCGCGGGCCGCCCATAAACCGGCTGCCATAGACCACCGGCGAGCGCCCCTCCAACAGCGGTTCGAGCAGCTTCACATAGTCGCGCGGGTCATATTCCAGGTCGGCATCCTGCACCACCAGCACATCGCCGGTCGCATGTTGAAAGCCGGTGCGCAGAGCCGCGCCCTTGCCGCTGTTCTGGGCGTGATAGATGATCTGCATACCGGGCGCCGGGTCGGCGCGCCAGACGTCCAGGATCTCGCGCGTGCCGTCGGTAGAGCCGTCGTCCACGATCACGATCTCGCGCTCGAAGACGACAGGGCCGGGCAACAGCGGGTTGTCCCCCTGGGGGTTGACCGTCAGATCGACAGCCTGGACGCGCTGGACGATCTCTTCCAAGGTCGTCCGCTCGTTGTATACGGGCATGATGATGGATAGCCGCAACCGGATGCCTCGCCTATTGCTCGCTGATTTGGTGGGCTAGAATGATGGCGTCTGCCACCGTCCGCATCGACTTGCGGTTATTCATGCTCATTTTTTGAATCTTGCGAAAGGCCTCGGTCTCGCTCAGCCCTTGGGTATCCATCAAAATGCCCTTGGCGCGGTCCACGGCCTTGCGCGTCTCCAGCGCCTCTTGCAGGTTGTTGACCTCGCGCTCCATGGCGCGGAACTCGCTGAAGCGGGCCAGCGCCACCTCGATGGCAGGGGTGAGGTCGCTTTCGCGGAACGGCTTCACCAGATAGCCGGCCACGCCGGCCTTTTGGGCGCGCTGCACCAAATCCTGCTGGCTGTAGGCGCTGAGCAGCAGCACCGGCGCCACCCGTTCTTCGGTCAGGATTTTGGCCGCTTCGATACCGTCCATGTCGGGCATTTTAATGTCCATAATGACAATATCGGGGCGCAGTTCACGCGCCAAATTAACTGCGCTGCGCCCGTCGCCCACCTCGCCCACCACCAAATAGCCCAGGTTGGTCAACATTTCGCGCAGGTCCATCCGGATCAAGGATTCATCGTCGGCGATGATCACCCGTGTACGTTCCACATCCCTTCTCCTCGTCAACTGATTGCCCAGCCCTAGACCCCGTCGTTTTGGGCGGGAGGATGCAAACAGCCCACTGCATCATTGCGTGGGCGAAAGGCGTTTGCCCAGTAGTGCATTAAACCGCGTCGGCCCTGCTTAGTCAACCTTGAGCGACCGTTTGGGAAAGGTGATTACGGCCTGTGTGCCCAAGAGTTCAGCGCGGTCGAGCGGCGTCTCGCTTGGCACGACGCCGTTCTCGGCGTCGCAGTGCTCCGGCTGGGCCATCCGCCTGGAGATCGATTCGATCTGCAAGCTGCCCTTGAGGTCGTCGGTGACCAGCGTGTGGACGATCTGCAGGCCCAGGCTGCCGCTCTGCTGCGCGTTGAACCCAGGCGGCAGCCGGCTGCCGCTGTTCTGCACCACGACCTGCACCGTGTCCCCCAGGTCGCGCAGTTCGACGTCGATATGTCCTCGGCTGTGCCCGCTCAGCCCATGCTCCATGGCGTTGAGCATCAACTCGTTGACGACCAAAGCCACCGGCGTGGCCTGTCCGGCGGGCAGCCGGATGTTCGGCCCGCGGATGCCGATCTCCACCTTCTGTTCCGGGTCGCCGGCCACCTGCTTGACCTGCTGGGCGATGCGCGCACACAGGTCGCGGATGTTGATCGGCTGCGCGTCGTCCTCGCTGAGGAACTCATGGATCACCGCTACGCTCAGGATGCGGTTGACGGCATCGCCCAGATGGGTGCGCGCTTCCTCGCCCTTGGCGCGGCGCGCCTGAATGCGCAGGATGGCGGCGATGGTCTGGAGGTTATTCTTGACCCGGTGGTGAATCTCTTGAATGAGCGCCGATTTGACGTTGAGTTCGCGCTGCTTTTGTACGGCATCCGTAGCGTTGTGCAGCAAGACCAACACGGCATCCACGGTGGTGCGCTCGCGCGCGCCAAAGATGGCCCACTGTGGCAGCCGGTAGCGCAGCGGCGGCCACGTCGATGAACGGCGCAGCGGCAGCGCCTTGCGCACCCAGACGCGCCCGTCCACGCTTTCGTGGCGATGCTCCAGGCAGTTGCCCGTGCGCAGCACCCAGTCCACCATCTCGTCGTCCTGCGTCTCCAGTTCCGACGTACGCTGGCCCGCCAAATCGACTTCCAGCCCGGCAGAGCGGAAGAGATTGCTGGCAATGCCGCTCATATAGATGATGGTACGGCTGCGGTCGGCCAGATAGATGCCGTCGTAGAGGCCAAACCGGCTCAGGTCGGCAGCGCCGGCCAGTTCCCCACGCATGCACATATCCTGCAGCCAGACTGTCGCCTGCCGAAAGCTGCGGTTGCGCCGGAGCTGGCGTTCATGCGCGATCATGTTGGTCTCGATGGCAAACGCCGCCACCACACGCTGCGCTTCGTCAAAGATGGGATAGACCACTTGGATCACCGGCGCGCCGCGCGCCACGACCTCCAGTTGGCGGCGGCCCCCACGGCCATGCGTCAACGCCTGCCAGACCAACGGCTGCTCGTCGGGGCTATCGATGCGCCCTGTGGCGCTTTGCGGATAGGAGGAGGAGATCGAGATGGGCGCGGCGTGAGAGACGACCAGGATCCGGTGAGCGGGGAACTGGCAGCAGAGCAGCAGGTCGGAGCGGCTGATATCCGCCGTAATGGGTAGACCGGCCTCGATGCGGCGCAGCAGCTCCTGGTCGCGCTCGGTCAGGTTAGGGCATTCAGAAATGCGTGCATCCATGCTCGCCAACAACTATGTAACCAACTCTGCCGGAGAGTATTCCACCCTATGATAATATCATAACCGGCCACAATGTATCTATTCATCAGGAGCAATCCATAGGGCGTTTTCATGTTGCAGTTGTGCGTGCTCAAGCAACAAAATATGCAGAATCTAGCTAGACCAAGGATAAGACTTGGGCGTTTCGAGACCACTTTACTTTGCATAATGCAGCAAAACTGCCAGCCGAAGAGCGCCGATCTGCACCAGATACGCAATTTATCTTGCATTTCATTGGTAAAACGCAATATGAAAGCGCCCTACACGCCGGAACGGCCCCGTTGACATGGCGCTTGACCTGGCATATGCTTCGCAGCGCACAGAGATCCCCATTCTGGCTGTAGCCCCGCGCGTGGGTTGTATCTGAGGTTAGCGGAGGAATTTACCTTGCTCACAAGCGAGACGG
>QEUY01000100.1 GCA_003577365.1 Chloroflexota bacterium
CGGCTACATCCTGGGCGCAGAGGCGCTGGCGGGCATGTTGGTGGGGGCCACGGTCTCCGGCTTTATGCTCGCCGTGATGATGGCGAATGCCGGCGGCGCTTGGGACAACGCCAAAAAGTGGATCGAGACCGGCGAAATGGGGGGCAAAGGCTCCGAATCACACAAGGCCGCGGTCGTGGGCGACACCGTGGGCGACCCCTTCAAGGACACCAGCGGCCCGTCGCTCAACATCCTGATCAAGCTGATGAGCATCGTCGCCCTGGTCTTTGCCGCCACCTTCGGCCACGGCATATTCTAAGCAAGACCCACGCCCGCTCCATTCGGCCACGCAGGTCAGGCAGAGGAGCGGGCGTGTTTGATCTAGGGCTTGACAACGGCCCTTTCCCCCTCTATACTTCACAGCTATACGAACATAGCTATACGAAAGGAACAGGATACCGGTTCCTGCCGCCACTTTTCCAAGACGAACCTGCCATGACCAGCGAACCCGCCCCGCTCCAACCCGAACTCGCCCCGCCCGGCGATGAGATCGCCCTGCCCCCGCCGCTGCGCGCCGACAGCGCGCTCGCCAGCGCCGTCGCCGCCTTCGACGACTATATGCTGCGCAAAGGCTTCAGCGACAACACAATCAAAGCCTTTCGCAATGACCTCAAAATCCTGGCCGGCTTTATGGACGGCGCAGCACGGCTGCATGAGATCACCACGCGCCGCCTGGAGGAATATCTCGACTGGATGCAGCACCGCCGCGGCAAGAGCTGCAGCGCCAAGACCCTGGCGCGGCGCATCACCAGCCTCAAGGTCTTTTTCGGCTGGCTGCACGGCATCGGCGTCTTGGCGAACGACCCGGCAGAACCCGTCTTGCAGCAGCCGGCGCGCACGCCGCTGCCCACCATCCTGCGCGACGAAGAGGTCAACCACCTGCTGCGCGCCGCCCAAAACTATCTCTTCGACGTCAAGAAACCCGACGCCCGCCCCTATCTCTTGGTCAGCCTGCTCTTGCAGACCGGCATCAAAAAGGCCGAGTGCGCCAACCTCCTGGTCGAGGATGTAGACGTGAGCGATGCCTACGCGCCCACCGTCGCCATCCGCTATGCCGACCAGCGCCACGCCCACAAAAACCGGCGGCTTGCCCTCCACCCCAGCATCGTCCACCCGCTGCAGGACTACCTGCGCCAATACCAGCCCACGGCCTATCTCTTCGACTGCACGCCGCGCAACCTGGAATATGTCTTGGACGAGGTGGGCAAGGCCGCGGGCATCCGCAGCACCCAGGTGGGGTTCGAGACGCTGCGCTGGACATCCGCCGTGCGCGACTATCGCACCGGGATGCCCGAAGAGCGGCTGCGCGAAAAGATGGGGCTGAGCAAAATCTCCTGGCGCGAGACGCGCGAGAAGATCTTCCGCCTAACCGGGCCGCTGGGCCAGCCGCACGGACAAGCGCCGGCTACTTCTTGATATTCTGGATGGCAGGCAGCAGGGCGCGGAAGGTGCTCTGATATTGCAGCATGCTGTCGAGATAGTCCCCGCTCCACCCGCCGATCAGATAGACGCTGCCCTCGTTGAAGACCGCGCCAAAATGCCGCCACTCGCCGCGCACCGGCGACGCCAGCGGACTCCACTGGTTGGTCAGCGGGTCAAAGCGTTCATGCCCGGCGATGGTGCGGGTCCAACCGCCGCCCAGCGCCAACACGGCCATGCCGTCGTAGACCACCGCCAACCCGCTGCGCGGGGTCTGCATCGGCGGCAGCCGCCGCCAAATGTTGAAGCGGATAGCATAGGCGGCCGCGTCGGCCAGTTCGCGCTTGCCGTCATAGCCGCCTGCCACCACGATCTCGCCGTCGACCAAGGTCGCGCCCAAGAAGGCAGCCGCCGTGTGCAGCCGCGTGACGCCCGTCCAATCGGCGGCGGTGGCGCTGCCCAGCTTTGCCACCGGCAATTGCCAGATCGTATCGTGCATCGCCGCGCCGTCCCACCCGCCGATCAGATAGAGCCGATCCTCATAGACGACCAGCGCGGCCCCCGCCAGCGGCGACGGCAGCACGCCGCCGGCCTGCCAGCTTTCGCTCGCCGTGTCAAACAGATAAAGGTCGTCGCTCACGCTGACCTCCGCCTCGCCATCCCCTGTGACGGCGCTGCCCCCCGCCAGCACAATCTGGCTGCCCACGACCGCGGCGGCGGCGTTCGCCAACGGCTCCGGCAGCGGCGGGCCACTGTGCCACTCGCCTTCGCCCAGGGAATAGACCTCCACGCGGTCCAGCGTCTGCCCGTCGCCGCCCTCGCCGCCTAGCGCATAGATCACATGGCCTACCTGGGCGACGGCCAAGCGGCTGCGCGGCGACGGCAGCGCCGCATGTGCCTCCCAGCGCGGCAGAATCTCCACCGCCGGTTTGCCGATGACGGTCTGCCCGCTGTCGCTCAACAGCCCGACCGGCGACTTGGCGCGGCCTAGCAGACCGGGCAGCAGCAGCGCCATCACACAGACCAGCAGTGCGCCCGCCAATATGCCCCACTGCCAGGGCTGCGGCTCTTCGGGCAGATCGGCCAGCGGCTGCGGGCCGGCAGGCGCGGCATCCGGCGCAGCCTTCGCGGTATCCGCTGTGGTCTCGATGCTGGGCGCGACCTGTACCCCCGGCATGGTCAGCCAGCCGCGCTGCAGCAGCACCATCGAGGCTTCTGTACGGCTGCTCACCCGCAGCTTTTCAAACACATTGCGCAGATGCACCTTGACCGTCTGCGGGCTGATGACCAAGGCGCGCGCAATTTCGCTGTTGGTCGCGCCCGTCACCAACAGGCGCGAGACCTCCATCTCACGCTCGCTCAGGGGGTTATCGCTCGGCAGTTCCGGCGGCTGGGGGCTGTTCAACTCGCCGTGATGCGTCTCCGCAGGCATAGGAAAATCGTCAGATCGTTCAAAAGTAGCAGGCCAGAAGCAGGCCGGCCAATCGGCAGCCAAGCACCAAGCGCCGCGGCTAGGCATCCAGCGCCAGCGTCGCCAGCCGCCATTCCGCCAAAGAGAGCGTTTCGGCGCGGCGCGCCGGGTCGATCCCTGCCGCGGCCAACGCCGCGGCCACCTCCGGCTTGGGGCGCGCCAATCCCGCGCTCAGGCTGTTTGCCAGTTGCTTGCGCTTTTGGCCGAAGCCGGCGCGCACCACTTGGAAAAAGCGCGCCGGCGGCACATCGCGCACCGCCGGCTGCGGATAGACATCCAGCCGCAGCACCGCGCTGTCGACCTTGGGCGGCGGATAAAAGGCCCCGGCAGGCACGCGCTGCACAATGCGCGGGGCCGCATAGAACTGGATGCTTACCGCCAGCAGCGACATCTCTCCCGGCTGGGCGCAGATGCGCTCGGCAACCTCCTTTTGCACCATCACCACGGCCAGCGTGGGCCGCACCTCCGCCTCCAGCAGATGGCGCAGCACCGCGCTGGTGATGTAATAGGGCAGGTTTGCTACAACTTTATAGTTGAACTGTCTATCGTCAAACTGTCTATCGTCAAACTGTCTATCGTCAAACTGGCCCGCAGGAGGCTCCTGCGGCAAGATCAGGCGCGCGGGCGCAAGCTCCAGAATGTCGCCATGGACGATCCGCACATGCGGCTGATCCGCAAAACGGCCGCGCAGCAGTTCGATCAACCGGTCGTCAAGTTCCACGGCCACCACAGAACCGGCCTGAGCCGCCAACCGCTCGGTCAGCGTTCCCAGGCCGGGGCCGATCTCTAGGACCACATCCGTGGGCGACAGATCCGCCGCGGCTGCGATCCGGTCGAGATGTGTCTCGTCCACCAAGAAGTTTTGGCCCAACGACCGCTTGGGGTCGATGCGATAGCGCCGGACCAGTTCTATGACATGGCTCATGGACGACGCCGCGCCCCGCGCACCTGGGGTGGGCTGCCGTGTGCTCTATTCATCCTCCAGCTTCAAGACCGACATGAAGGCTTCCTGGGGGATCTCCACCGCGCCCACCATCTTCATGCGCTTCTTGCCTTCCTTTTGCTTTTCCAGCAGCTTGCGCTTGCGCGAGATATCGCCGCCATAGCACTTGGCGAGGACATCTTTACGCATCGCCTGCACATTGGCGCGGCTGATGATCTTCGTGCCCACCGCCGCCTGGATCGGCACGGTGAACATCTGGCGCGGGATGATCTCCTTCATCTTGCTCACCAGCCGCTGCCCTTTGCGATAGGCATCGTCGCGGTGCACGATCACGCTCAGCGCATCGACCGGCACGCTGTTCACCAGCACGTCCAGCTTGACCATATCCGATGGCCGGTATTCGTCCAGCGTATAGTCCATGCTGGCATAGCCGCGCGTGCGCGCCTTGAGTTCATTGTAAAAATCGACGATCAACTCCGACAGCGGGATCTTGCAGGCCAGTTCGACGCGCTTGGTATCCAGCCAACTCTGGTTCTTGAGTTCGCCGCGGCGTTTGGTCACCAGATCCATGATCGCGCCGATATATTCCGCCGGGGTGAAGACGCGCAGGTCGCACCACGGTTCTTCGATATGGTCGATCTCGGTCGGCTCCGGCAGTTCCGCCGGGCTGTCGATCACCATCTGCGTGCCGTCGGTCTTGGTCACTCGGTACTCTACCGAGGGCGCGGTGAAGATGATGTCGAGGTCATATTCGCGCTCCAGCCGCTCCTGGATGATCTCCATATGAAACAGCCCCAGAAAGCCCAGCCGGAAGCCAAAACCCAACGCTTGGCTCGTCTCCGCCTGATAGACCAGCGAGGCGTCGTTGAGCTGCAGCTTCTCCAGCGCATCGCGCAGTTCGCCATAATCTTCGGGGCTAGAGGGATAGGCCCCGGCAAAGACCATCGGCTTCAATGGCTGATAGCCCGGCAGCCGTTCCGTGGCAGGCCGCGCTGCAACCGTGATCGTGTCGCCCACGTCCAAATCCTGCACGCTCTTGAGGCCGGTGGCAATATAGCCCACCTCGCCCGCCTGCAACTGGTTGGTCGCCAGCATCGCCGGCGTCAAGACGCCCAGTTCGAGCGGCTCCATCACCTTGCCGCTGACCATCGCCAGCAGCGGGCGCGTGCCGTCGATGCGGCCATCGACCACGCGCACATAGGCGATCACCCCCTTATAGGGGTCATAGAAACAGTCGAAGACCAGGGCGCGCGCCGGGGCCTCTGGGTCGCCCTTGGGGGGCGGCACCTGCTCGATAACCTGGCGCAGCACCTCCTCCACGTTCATCCCGGCCTTGGCGCTGATACGGGCGATGTCTTCGCCCGGCACGGCCAGCAGTTCTTCGATCTCCTCCGCCACATCGTCGGGCATGGCCCCCGGCAGATCGATCTTGTTGATCACGGGCACAATGGTCAGATCGTGTTCTAGGGCGGCAAAGAGGTGCGCCATGGTCTGCGCCTGAATGCCTTGTGACGCGTCGACCACCAGGATCGCGCCTTCGCACGCCTGCAAGGCGCGGCTGACCTCATAGCTGAAGTCCACATGGCCGGGCGTGTCGATCAGGTTGATCTCGTACTCCTGATCGCCCTGTTTGTAGATCATACGGACGGCGCTGGCCTTGATAGTCACGCCCTTTTCGCGTTCCAGGTCCATCGAATCCAGCACTTGTTCGCGCATCTCGCGCGCGGTCACCGTCCCCGTCATCTGGATCAGGCGGTCGGCCAAGGTGCTTTTGCCGTGGTCAATATGAGCGATAATCGAGATATTACGGATATGGTCCAGATTCATGTGTCTCTAATGGTTTCAAAATTGCGCGCCAAGCTTATATAGCGTGCCAATCTTACGCACTCTATCATACCAGAACCGCCGCGACAAACTGTCTACCTCTTTCCTCTCTTCTCTGGCCTTTGCGCCCTTTGCGACTTTGCGGTGAGATTTCCGATCCTCTGCCCCCTACTGCCTACTCCCCGCTGCCTTCGGTAGCCGTTCGGCGAACCAACTCACCGTGCGCTCCAGCCCCTCGGCCAATGGAACCTGCGGCTCCCAGCCCAAGATGCGCCGTGCCTTGGCGATATCGGGCTGGCGCTGGCGCGGGTCGTCTTCGGGCAGCGGCTCAAAGCGAATACCGCCCCGGTTGCCGGTAATGGCGTTGATACGCTCTGCAAACTCCAAGATCGTGATCTCCGCCGGGTTGCCGATGTTGACCGGCTCTACCTCATCGCTCAACAGCAGCCCGTAAATCCCCTCGATCAAGTCCGCCACAAAGCAGAAGCTGCGCGTCTGGTGGCCGTCGCCATAGACGGTCAACGGCTCCCCGGCCAACGCTTGGCTGATAAAGTTGGGCACCACGCGCCCATCTTTCAAGCGCATGCGCGGGCCATAGGTGTTGAAGATACGCACGATGCGCGTCTCCACGCCATGGGCGCGGTGATAGGCCATGGTCATCGCCTCGGCAAAACGCTTCGCCTCATCATAGACGCCGCGCGGCCCAATCGGGTTCACATGTCCCCAATAGCTCTCCGGCTGCGGGTGGACCATCGGGTCGCCGTAGACCTCGCTGGTGCTCGCCAGCAAAAAGCGCGCGCCCTTGGCCATCGCCAGCCCCAACGCATTGTGCGTGCCCAGGCTGCCCACTTTCAGCGTCTGGATCGGCAGTTCCAGATAATCGACCGGGCTGGCCGGGCTGGCAAAGTGTAAAATGGCATCCAGCGGCCCTTTGAGGTATATATAGTTCGTGACATTATGATGGATAAAGGAAAAGTTGCGGTTGCCGGCCAGATGCGCGATGTTGTCGGTCGCGCCGGTGAGCAAATTGTCCATCGCGATCACTTCATGGCCTTCCGCCAGCAAGCGGTCGACCAAATGGCTGCCCAGGAAACCGGCGCCGCCCGTCACAAGTATTCGCATCGCTGCCAGTCCTTTCCGTTCCTTGTTTGTCGAAAGTGGGCCACCATGTACCCCACGCTGCCGTTTGGTCCTCTACAACTGCCCACCGCCCCGATCCTGGCCATCTTTGCCGTGATGCTGGCGCTAGATGTCGGGGGGCGCTATGCGCGGCGGATGGGCATCGATCCCGACGACCTCTGGAATGTCGGGCTGATCGCCCTGGCTGCGGGTCTGATTGTAGCCCGACTCTGGAATGTTTTCCAGTTTTGGCCTATCTATCGAGCCGAACCGATCCTCGTCTTCAGCCTCCGTCCCAGCGGTTTTGAGTTCTGGCCGGGGCTGGTGGCCGCGCTGCTGGCAGGCTATGCCTATCTGCTCTACCGCGCCCTCGACCCTGTGCGCGTGGCCGCGGCCCTGGCAGTGGGTGGGCTGGCGGGCGGCATGTTGCTTGCCGTCTCCGGCCATGCCACCGGCGCGATCCTCGGCACCAAGACCGGCGTGCCCTGGGCGCTGACCTATTTCGGCGAGATGCGTCATCCTGCCGGCCTCTATCAGATGGTCGGTCTGGCGTTCTTGTCGATTGCGTTGTGGATCGCGAGTGATCCGGCCCGGCCCGGCCGTGTGGTGTTGATGGCAGTCCTGGGCTACAGCCTGCTGCGCTTGATCACGGACAGCTTTGTCGACAATGCGGAGCTGATCGGCGCGTTTCGCCGCAGCCAGATCGTGGCGCTGGCCGTGGCGCTGGTCGCCAGTTTCGCCCTGGCGCGGCGCAGCGCGCCCCATACAGCCGCTGCCGAACCGCCCCCGTCGCCCGCGTCTACTGCGCCGCAGGAAGAGGCTCAGTAGAGGCCAATACCTGCACCACCAGCGCCAGCCCACTGGCGATGTGAACCGTGGCGGGCGGCTCGGCCACCTCGTTGCTGATCGCGCGCGTGCTGCCCAGCCGCAGCGTCGCATCGGTCAGCGGATAGAGCAGACCGTGATAGGTGATGCCGGTCACTTCCGGCGTGAGCGGCAGCAGGCTCACCGTCGTCCCCGGCGCGCCGCCCAGCCGCAGCGTCTCGCCGCCGCGGATCAACGTCGCCACCTGGTCGCCCTCCACCAACGAGATCAGCGCGGGCCAGACCCGCTGCGCCAGGATCAGCACATTTGCCAGCGTTTGGTCGAGCCGCCCGCCCAGCGCGCCCACCACCACAATCTCATGCGCGCCATCGCGGAGGGCGCGTTCGATGGCTAACTCCAGGTCGGTGGCGTTCTTGCCTGTGGGGTGACGTTCGATCTGCGTGCCTTGGGCTGCCAACTCCGCCGCAATCGTCGCGTCCAGGCTGTCGAGATCGCCCACAATCACATGCGGGCGCACGCCCAACGCCAGCGCATGGCGCGTGCCGCCGTCGGCAGCGACGAGATGATCACCGTCATGCAGCCAGGGCCGCAGCGCGGCATAGTCTTGGATCAAGCCGTTGACAAACACTACCGCGCGCACGGGCAGTCCTCTATATGTACTTTGATGGGTTTCTATGCAGTAATACCGAACTCATCCAGATCGAAGTTCTTGCTGTTGAACTCGACCACGCGGCGCCAATCAATCGCTCCGGGCCGCTCACAAAAGGATTGGATAAATTCGCCCGTGAACTTGTTTACGATTTCGCTTCGACCTGACAGGAACACCTCATTGTGCTCTTTTGCCCGATAACCCAGCGGCTCAATAATCTCTACATAGAGTTCTTTATTGCCCCCTATTAGGCTCCAGAAATTCTGTCCGACAACCTTCAGATAACCTTGCGATGCGTACACGGTCTTGGTTCTGCCGTAACATATTCCGAGTACCGATTGCACAGAACGAGCCTTTGTCCTTGACTGCTTCAGCCGGATTACTGCGTCCTGCAGGTCCTGAGCTAATCGCTTATGCTGCGAACTGTTACCCCAACTTGTTCCAGACTTTATCGAGATCACAAAGTGTGTATTATCACGGATTAGTTCAAGGTCAACACCAGGGGCAGCCGATTTCCGACCGTCGCAGGTGGTCTCGGCAACGAAGATCGCTAGGTCTTCCAGGAATTGGCCGAACATTTCCTCTTCTGAGGAGGACAGTGAGGCGTCGAGCAGTCCTTCAATGAGTTCGTTGGCAGTAACAATATTCTTGGCACGGAACAGATATGGATTCTTTCGTCTCAATAAGTCCCTGAGATTCAATTTCTGAAGTTTGCCA
>QEUY01000101.1 GCA_003577365.1 Chloroflexota bacterium
GCATCCCCGAAAGCGTAGACGCCTATGCCGTGGACATGCTCTGCTCGTCGGGCATGCTGGCGGTGATGAACGCCGACCAGGCGATCCGCGCCGGCGATGTCGACCTGGTGCTGGCGGGCGGCATCGAGTCGATGTCGCAGGCCGGGTTCATGGTCAGCCACAGGGCGCGCTGGGGTGTCAAGCTGCTGATGGAGGGCCAGGCGGGGCTAAAGGATGTGCTGCTGGACGACGGGCTGCGCGACCCAATGACGGGCGAGCTGATGGGCGCGGAGGCCGACCGGCTGGCCCGGCTGCACGGCGTCAGCCGCCAGGAGCTGGACGAGGTGGCCGAGCTTTCGCAGCGCCGCGCCGCGGCGGCAGCCGCCGCGGGCAAGTTCGATGCCGAGATCACGCCGCTGGCTGTGGGCCGCGGCAGCAAACAGCGCACCCTTGTCCAAGATGAAGGGATCCGCGGCGACACGACGCAGGGCGGGCTGGCGGCGCTGTCGCCGGCCTTTGGCGACGAAGGCGTGTTGACCGCGGGCAATTCCAGCCAGCTTTCCGACGGCGCGGCCATGTTGGTGTTGGCGAGCGAAGCGGCGGTGCAACGGTTGGGCCTCACGCCGCTGGCGCGCGTCCTGGGCAGCGCCTGGGCCGCGGTTACCCCCTGGCGTTTTGTGGAAGGGCCGATCCCCGCCATCCGCAAGCTGCTGCACAAGACCGGGTTGGGGTTGGGCGATATCGACCTCTTTGAGAACAATGAAGCCTTTGCGCTCAACAGTGTGCTGCTGCGCCGTGAACTGGAGATCCCCTATGAGCAGGTGAATCTCTATGGCGGCGCGATCGCGCTGGGCCACCCGATCGGCGCGTCGGGCGCGCGCATCTTAGTCACGCTGCTGCACGCGCTGCAGCAAGAAGATCGCCGCCGCGGCATCGGCGCGCTCTGTCACGGCATGGGCGGCGGCACGGCGCTGGCCTTGGAGCGGGTGTAAGTCCTCGGCCACACCGGCTGTATAGCCTCTATCACACTCTATCACAAAGAAGCAGAACGAGGCGGCCCCCACACCTGGGGCTGCCTCTCATGATTTCTCTTGGATAACAGGAAATGCCCTAGAGGACTTTGACCACCACGTTCGCCTTGGCCCACAACTCTTCGAGATCGTAGTAATTGCGCGTCTCCTCGGTGAAGAGGTGGACGATCACATCTCCATAGTCAAGCAACGTCCAACCGCTGCGGTTTTCGATGCCCTCGATGCCCAGCGGGCGGATGTTTTGCTTGAGCTTGAGTTGTTCCAGGAGATCGTTCTCGATGGCTTGGGCCTGGCGCTCGTTGTCTACGGTGGCGATCACAAAGTAATCGGCGATAGAGGTCTGCTCGCGCACGTCGAGCAGCAAAATGTCCGACGCTTGTTTTTCCTCGACCATGTCCACGATGGTGCGAGCTAGGGTGTTACTGTCCAGAAAATCCTCCTGTTGACCTGGCTCCGCTCGAATCTCAACCTACAAAACACAATGCCATCGCGGCGCCCGCACCGAGCGTCCTTGCAGACACGCGCTTGACCTCGACGGTAGCTCAGTCTAGCACAGGTGGGTGCGAAGCTCAAGACCCTTTTTGGGGTACAGGCCGGGCGTTTTCATGTGGCGTTCGCAACGTCGCGCTGGTAAGCGCGCAGCAGGGCCGGATTTACTCCGGCCCTGCTGCGCTTGGTCTAGGGTCTAGGGTTCAGAGCAGTGGGCTAGACGGTGCGAATCTTGATCTGCTTGGGGCGCGCAACCTCGGCCTTGGGCACGGTCAGGGTCAGCAGACCGTTGTTGAAGTGCGCCTCGATGGCATCGGCGTTGATCGGCACATTGAAGGTCAAGCGCCGCTCGAAGCTGCCGTGGTAGAGTTCACGCTTGATAAAGGGGGCGTTCTCCTCCACCGCGGGCAGGCTGCCGCGGATCGACAGTTCCTCGCCTTCAAGGGTGATCTCGACGTCATCCGGGTTGACGCCAGGCACATAGGCGGTGATGGTAAAGGCGTCGTCACCCGCCAGCACGTCCAGCGGGAGGCTCAGGGCCTGGCTGCTGCCGTCGCTTGCGCCTGCGCTGCCGCCGCCGGCAGCATAGTCATAGGCGGCGCGGCGGTTCAGCGCGTCGGCTACCGTAAAAAAGTCACGCATCAGGTCATTGTAGTTGCGGATACGCATCGCTTAGCTCCTTTGTCTACGCTTTGCTTACCATTCAGGCCTCGATCCATACGAGCACATCATCGAACTGCGGGCCGGGGCGTTCATGTTATCGGGAAACGGCCTCTGCTTGCGCCGTGCTGGTTTCCAGTCTAGGGGCCGGGCGTTAGCACGGCGCAAGCGGGCTGTTAGCGATCTATATCTGGTGCGTCTGTATTGCGTTAGCGCGGCGGCCGCCGGCTGTGCAGCGGCGCACGCGCAGCTGCATATGCACCGGATAGCGGCCTGCGGCGCGCACGGCGAGGCGCAGCGCCAGTTGCTGGACCTGATCGTCCAGCGCCCACCCGTCCAAGGTCACGGCCTCGAAATTGGCCTGAATGCTGATCTGGGCGGTGGACCCACCCAACAGGGGATGGGCCGCCAGGGCATCGCGCACGCGCCAGGCAGTGGCTCGGTCGGCTGCGCCTTGGGAGACACGTACCATTGAGACCTCCTGACTCTCTCGCTCGGCAAAATCGTGACCTATTCAGCGGTTTTGCCCGTTAGCCCCAGTGTAGCGAATCAGTGTTATCAAGGTACATGCGCGGCGTTTGCGCTCTGTATGAGTTTCGCTGGAGTCAAGAACATAAAAAGACCGGCCCCTTTCGGAATGCCGGTCTTTTATGCATGAAAACAGGGGCTTACTGCTGGGCCATGCGCTCGGCGCGCCGCTTGATACCCAACAGCATCTTGCGCTGCATGATGAAATGGGGGATCTCGATGAAAAACGCAAAGAACCAGGCCGCGGCCCCGGCGGGGATGTTGGAACGCGCCAGCAGCCGGGTGTGCGTCGCGTCCAACGCTTCGAGCACCCAGGTTCCCCAGCCCTCAAGCCCCAGGGCGCGGGGCGGCTCCCAGATACACAGCGTGAGGGGCAGCGCCGGGTGCAGATAGACTGCGCCGCCCACGGCGCGCTGCTGCCATTCGGGGTGGATGCGGTCGGCGTTTTTGATCTCACAGCCGGCCAGGTTTTCAAGCCAAGCATAGCTGTAGAAGCCGCCCTCGCGCTGGCCGATCTGGGCCAGCCACGGCCAGACATCGGCCACAGGGGCGTTGATGGTGACGGCGTGCGTCACGCGCAAGGCTGGGTGCGGGGTGGCCTCGTCGCCGGGCAGAGGCTTGGCGGCTTCGGTCTCGGTTGCGCCCCAGCGGTGCATCCGGGGACGGAGGGTGAACAGATAGACGAAGGGGAAGACCGCGCCCAGCGCCAAGAGTGGACGGGCCAGCCGCGCCCAGCGGCGCTGGCTGCGCCACAGCGCGCCGGTCACGGCCCAGAGTATAGAGAAAGCGCTGAACAGATGGAGCGCCAGCGGCGGCCCCAGGGGCACGGTGATGCCTAGGACAAGGCCCAGCCATTGGCGCAACGATTGTGGACGGATCGGGCCGGCTTGCGCGGGCGATTCATGGCTTGGAACATTGCGGGTAGAAGTGGTCACGGGGATTCTCCTCCGGCGCGAGGACCGGTGCAAAAGGTAGACTCTGCACAGACACTGTTGGCGCTGCGATGAGGTAGTAGCGGCGGTATGATACCGCCGCTACCAGATGGACAGTACGCGGGTGTACAGAAGAGACGATCTGGCGCAGCGCGGCGTACGCGCGCCTTTCAGCGTCGCGCCGGGCTGTTGCGAACGGCTTTTCGGCGCGTTGCCGCGGCAGAAGCGCATCCGGGCAGGTAGATAAATCGCTTTGCACTTTCAGCATGTGAGCGATAGAATGGACGATAGTCAGTTTGCACCTGATTACCCGCGTTCCACAGCCGCACGGCTGTATCTATCCCGCGTACTCCATTCGAAACGAGGAGATCTTCTATGACATCGAAACGTTGGTTCAATGGGAAACGTTGGTTCAATGGGTTGTTGGGCCTGATGGTCGTCTTGGCGTTGCTCGCCGGGTGCGCTGCGCCCGCGGCGGCGCCCGCCGACAGCGGCGCCGCGCCCGAACAAGAGGCTGCGGTCGAGGCCACTGAAGCGCCGGCAGAGGAAGCCGTCGCCGAGGCGACCGAAGCCCCCGCCGAGGAAGCCGCGGCGGAGACCGGCGAGAAGCCGTACATCCCCATGATCTCCAAGGGGTTCCAGCACCAGTTCTGGCAGGCGGTGAAGGCCGGCGCAGAACAGGCGGCTGCCGACCTCAACGTCGAGATCACCTTTGAAGGGCCGGAATCCGAGGCGATGGTCGACAAGCAGATCGAGATGCTGCAAGCCGCCTTGGCCAAGAACCCGGATGCGATCTGTCTGGCCGCGCTCGACAGCCAGGCGGTGATCCCGCTGTTGGAGGAAGCCCAGGCCGCGGGCATCCCGGTCGTGGGGTTTGACTCCGGCGTGGACAGCGATATCCCTGTCAGCACGGCGGCGACCGATAACGTGGCCGCGGCCGCCTTGGCTGCGGACAAGATGGCCGAGCTGATCGGCGGCGAAGGCAAGATCGCGGTGATCGTGCATGACCAGACCAGCCGCACCGGCATCGACCGCCGCGACGGCTTTGTCAACCGTATCGAATCGGAGTACCCGAACATCGAAATCGTCGACGTGCAGTATGGCGGCGGCGACCATCTCAAATCCACCGACTTGGCCAAGGCCATCATACAGGCCAACCCAGACCTGAAGGGCTTCTTTGGGGCCAACGAAGGCTCGGCCATCGGCGTGCTCAATGCCGTGACCGAACTGGGCAAGGAGGGTCAGATCGTGGTGATCGGCTATGACTCCGGCAAGCAGCAAATGGACGCCGTCCGCAGCGGGGTGATGGCCGGCGCGATCACGCAGAACCCGATCGGCATTGGCTACAAGTGTGTCGAGGCGGCGTTGAAGGCGATCAACGGCGAGGAAGTGCCCAAGGTGATCGACACGGGCTTCTTCTGGTATGACGCCAGCAACATCGATTCGGCAGAGATCGCGCCGCTGTTGTACGAGTAAACGAGCGAACCTGGCGACAGCATGATCGCCGACTCTTGAGGCGTTACCGGAGACGCACGTTCACAGCCAACCTACGCAGCGATGCGTGGCTGGGGACGTGCGTCTCTGTCCAAGTGTGAACGAAGTGCGCCGGGTGATGGCACGAAGTGATGTGCGGAGCATGACGTATGGGCGATGTAGGCGATGTATTGGTCTTGATGGAAGGGATCGACAAGTCCTTTCCGGGTGTCCATGCGCTGAACAACTGCCGGTTTGAGTTACGCGCCGGGGAAGTTCATGCGCTGGTGGGGGAAAACGGCGCGGGCAAATCCACGCTGATGAAGATTTTGGCGGGCGTCTATAGCAAAGACGCCGGGCGCATCGTGGTCAACGGCCGCGAGGTGGAGATTCACGGGCCGCGCGCGGCGCAGGCGCTGGGCATCAGCATGATCCACCAAGAGTTGAACCTGATGCCGCATCTGACCGTGGCGCAAAACGTGTTTATCGGGCGTGAGCCTCGCCAGGCGGCGCGCGTCTTTCTCGACGAGAACGCCATCAACCAAGCGACCCAGCAGTTGTTCGACATGATGCGCCTCAAGCTGGATCCACGCACCAAGGTCGCCGACCTGACCGTCGCCAAACAACAGATGGTCGAGATCGCCAAGGCGCTCTCCTACAACTCGCAAGTGCTGATCATGGACGAGCCGACCGCGGCGCTGACCGATGTCGAGATCGACGAGTTGTTTACGATCATCCGCCAGTTGCGCGCCAAAGGCGTGGGCATTGTGCATATCTCACACCGGCTGGAGGAGCTAAAACAGATCTCCGACCGCATCACGGTGATGCGCGACGGCCACTACATCAACACCGTCAATACGGCGGAGATCAGCATTGAACAGATCATCAGTATGATGGTCGGGCGCACGATCTATGAGTCCACACCGGAAGTGCCGGAAAACGGCGACCAAGAAACGGTGTTGGAGGTGCGCCACTTGCAGCGCGGGGACGAGCTAAAGGATATCAACTTCAGCCTCAAAAAGGGCGAAATCCTGGGCTTTGCCGGGCTGATGGGCGCGGGGCGCACCGAAGTGGCGCGCGCCATCTTTGGCGCGGACCCTGTCGATGCGGGCGACATCTTGATTCAGGGCAAGCCGGTTCAACTCAAAAGCCCCAAGGACGCGGTCTACCACGGCATCGGCTATCTCTCCGAAGACCGCAAACGCTATGGGCTGGCGCTGGGCATGGATGTGGAATCCAACGTGGTGCTGGCCTCGTTCCGCAAATTCTTGGGCTGGCTGGGCTGGGTCGACAGCAAAGAGACCCGCGCCACCGCCGAACATTATGTCGAGGCGCTGGCGATCAAGACGCCCAGTTTGCAGCAGCGTGTCAAAAACCTTTCGGGCGGGAACCAGCAGAAGGTCGTGATCGGCAAGTGGTTGACGGCCAACACCGCTATCCTGATCTTCGACGAGCCGACGCGCGGCATCGACGTGGGGGCCAAGAGTGAAATTTATCGGCTGCTCAACGAATTGGCGCGCCAGGGCAAGTCGATCATCATGATCTCGTCGGAGTTGCCCGAAATCTTGCGCATGAGCCACCGTGTCATCGTGATGTGCGAAGGCCGGATCACCGGCGAATTGAACGCTGCCGAAGCCACACAGGAGGCGATCATGACCCTGGCGACGCAGCGCACCGGCATGGTCGAAGCGTAGGACCGAAGCCTGACCGGCCCGCAAACCCGCTTGGCGTCTTTGTCTTGAGGAAATCAAACGACTATGACTGTAGAAACCACTGTTGCACCCAGCCGCACACGCAGCCTATTCCGCTCGGATGCCACCCAAAAGCTGCTGGCTTTTGCGGGCTTGATCGCGTTGGTGGTGATCTTTTCGCTGGCCTCGCCCAACTTCTTTACCTTCGACAACATCGTCGGCATTCTGCTGGCGACCGCGGTCAACGGCATCTTGGCCTTGGGCGCGACCTTTGTCATCATCACCGCCGGCATCGACCTGTCGGTCGGCACGGTGATGACCCTGTCGGCGGTGATGACCGGCGTCGTGATCACCAACTGGGGGCTGCCCATCCCACTGGGTATCTTGGCCGGGCTAGCCACCGGCGCATTCGCCGGGTTGCTCAACGGGTTGACGATCTCGAAGATGAAGATTCCGCCCTTTATCGCCACGCTGGGCATGATGATGGTGGCCAAGGGGCTGTCGCTGGTGATCTCGCAGGCCAAACCGATCTACTTCAACGATACGCCGGTCTTCCGCCAGTTGGCGATGGGGTCGCTGGTGGGGCGCATTATCCCCGGCTTCACCGTGCCCAACGCCGTGGTCGTGCTCTTCTTGGCCGCCATCATTGCCGCCATCATCCTGGGCAAGACGATCTTGGGGCGCTATGCGGTGGCGCTGGGCAGCAACGAGGAAGCGACGCGGCTGTCGGGCGTCAACGTCGACAGTTGGAAGACGGCGGTCTATGCGCTGGCCGGGGCCTTTAGCGGGCTGGCCGGGGTGATCATGGCGGCCCGTCTGAACTCGGCGCAGCCCGCGCTGGGGGCCGGTTATGAACTGGACGCCATCGCAGCGGTGGTGATCGGCGGCACGTCGTTGAGCGGCGGCGAAGGCACGATCCTCGGCACGATCATCGGCGCGTTTATCATCAGCACGCTGACCAACGGCCTGCGCATCCTCTCCGTGCCGCAAGAATGGCAGATGGTGGTGACGGGCGCGATCGTGATCTTTGCGGTCTACGCCGACATCATCCGCCGCCGCGGCAAGTAGATAGGGAGTAGGGACAGAGGCGAGAGCAGAGCGAAGCCGATTCTGCCTCTATCTCTGAACTCCACTGTCTTTTGGAACAGGGTCCGCCCTGGGAAGCGGAGCCACTGCTTTTCCTCTGGCTTTTGCGTTCTCTGCGACTTTGTGGTGATTATCTCTCACTCGACCGTGAAATAGCGCTGGGCGTACCGTTCCACGGCAGCGTGGTCGAGATCGACCCCCAAGCCGGGCCGCTGGGGGACCACTGCGCCGGCGTCGCGATAGGCCATGCGCGGGGTGACGAGCGTATGCTCGCGCACCCATTCGCTGCATAGGTCGCTGGCGAGCAGACAGTTGCGCGCACAGGCGGCAGCGTGCAGCCGCAGATGCTGCAGCACCCCCATCTCAATCGAGCTCCCCTGCCAACAGTCTTTGCTGTAGAACTCCGCGACCTGCGCCGTGTGCAGGAACTCGGTGCAGCTTCCGCCGCCTAGGTTATAGGCATCGGCGATCTCCTCGGCCAGCGCGTGCCGGAAGATGTCGGCGCGGCGCGGGTGGCTGATGATCGTCATCGGGCCGAGCTGGCGGGCGCGCCGCCAGTCGTCCACCACCGTATAGGGGAAGGGGTCCTCAACTTGGATCGGGTTGTCGAGCCGCGCCAGTTGCTCGAAGTAGCGCACGCTCTCGCGCAGCGAACGCCAGGCGTACATCGGGTCGATGGTAAAGCGGAAATCCTTGGGGATATCCTGCGCGATGGCGACCAAGGATTGGACGGTGTCGCCGGTGCTGTCGCACTTCATCTTGATCCCCTTCAGCCCGCGGCCCTGCGCTTCGGCCACCAGCGCCGCCAAGGTCTGCGCCGAAGGACGGTTGGCCCAGAAATCGGCGGCGACGACATCGCGCACCGCGCCGCCGAAGAGACGGTGGGCAGGCAGGCCCGCGGCTTTGCCCACGGCGTCCACCCAGAGCGATTCAAGCAGCCAATAGCTGCGGTCGCCCGCCATCTGCCACGACCAGGCCGGATAGCTCATGGGCAGGCCGCTGGCATCGCGCTCTTGCATCCAGGCGGTGGCGGGGGAGATGTCGAGCAGGTTGCGGCCCAGCAGATAGCGCAGGCTGTTGACGACCGCGCTTTCAGGCGTGCCGCGGTCGGCTTCGGTCGGCTTCACCCACGGCATGAAAGCCGCCGGAGGTGACGCCTTCGACCAGATATATGGGGATCTGGGGCCAACTCAAGTTATCTCGATAGAGCGCGCCGCCGGTCTCCGGGGCCGAGATGATGTCATGGCGCGCCGGCACGACGACCTGCCAAACGCGAAACTGGGTAAAGGTCAGGGTACGCTCGACCATCACCAGGCTACGATCCTTTCCATATCTTTTAGTGCGGCGGGATTAGATAAATCAGACCGGGCTGTGTCTAGTCGTGGTCTTGATCCGGCTGGCGGGAGTGGCCGGGGTGGTTGGCTAATGAGTTGGCGTAGGCCTGGCGTAGGCCACACACTGGCCCTGGTTGCGGAAGCCGAGGTCGCGCCAGCCGCCCGATTTACAGTCGTCCTTGTCATCGAATGTCGCCGAGCGCGTGCGCTCTTCATCCTGCTGGCCGTGCTGTTTACGGTCCTTGTCGCTCTCTTTACCGCTGTCATCTTGGCGATCGCGTTCCGCATCCGCGGCGGCATCCGGCCCGGCAAAGTCAAACAGTGCCAGCCGCGAACCGGCTCCCAGCAGGATACCGTCGGCATAGCCGTCGAAGCGCGACCAGCCGTCGCCCGCCCTGAGGATGAGCGCGCCGTAGACCGGATGCAGGCCGAGGTTGGGCGCCTCAGCCAGCAGCGCGGCCAGGGGCTGCGGCGAGGCCGGGGTGGCAAAGTCTGCCAGCGGCCCGCTAGTCGCCCACCACGCGCCGCCGAGCGTCTCCCAACACTGCCACTCGCCCTGCACGATCACGCCGTTGCGCGCCGGCTCATAGACCAGACGCCCCTGCCATTCGTGGTTGGCATCGGTCACGTCGAGGTCGATGTTCAGTTGCAGCATGACCGCGTAGGGCATCGGCGCGTCGGCCAGGTAGGTGCAGTAGGCCAGACGGCTGAGGTCGGCCAGACGCAGCCCGCGCAGCCGGTCGTCCTGGCTCTGTACCGCCAGGGCTTGCATGGTTGAGTCGAGGGTGAAACGCACCGCGGTTGCGCCGCTGGGGGCTTCTACGCCGATCTCGACGGGTGCGCCGCTGGGGATGGGCGCGCCGGGCTTGCTCTCATCGACAAAAATCCACTGGCTCACGCTCGACACGCCGGAGCCAGCGTCGAGCGTATCCACGACAGGGATCAGTGGCGCGTCGCCACCCGGCGGTTGCTCGGCGGGCTGCTCGTCGTTTTTCTTGGGCCTCTTGTCGCGGTCGCGCTGGTCATCGTCGTCGGTCGAGGGGGCGGCCAGAGCGGGCGCAGCCCGCAGCAAAAGCAGGAGAGCGACGAGTAACAACGTCCAGCCCAGACAGGGCCGCAGCTTATGTCGAGTTCGCACCTTCTCTTCCCCTCGCTGGTTCATGCAAGCGATCGCATCATTAACGACTATACGATAGCTTGGGTTCCAAAGAGTTGCTCAGCGCCTCAAGCGGCTGCCTGGTCTCTCTTCTTTGCGCCCTTGGCGTCCTTTGCGGTTTATCTGTTTTCAGGGCTGCGCCAGGTCTGGCCGAGGACGCGCAGCCAGTTCTGCGTGCCGATCTGGTGCAGGTCACGGTCGTCGTACCCGGCGGCGCGCAGTGCCGTCACCAGCCTGGGCAGCCCGGCTACATCGCCCAAGTCGCCGGGCATGGTGGCGCCGTCAAAGTCTGAGCCGAGCGCCACATGGTCGATGCCCATCCGCTCCACCATGTAGGTGACATGGCGCACGATCTCGCTCAACGAGGTGGCGGCGTCGCTGCGGCCATCGGCGCGCAGAAAGCCGACATGGTAGTTGACGCCGACCACCCCGCCCGAGGCGCGGATGGCGTCGAGCTGTTTGTCGGTGAGGTTGCGCGCCGACGGGCAGAGCGCATGTGCGCCCGAATGGGTGGCGACCAACGGCGCATCCGAGTATTTTTCCACATCCCAAAAGCCCTTTTCGTTGAGATGCGAGAGGTCGATCAGCACGCCCAGCCGGTTGCAGGCTTGCACCAGCGCCATGCCTGCCTCGCTCAACCCCGGCCCTACGTCGGGTGACTGCGGAAATTGAAAGGGAACGCCTGTGCCGAAGATATTGGCGCGGCTCCAGGTGATGCCGAGCGAACGCAGCCCCGCCTGATAGAGAACTTCGAGGGCGTTGAGGTCGCGGTCAATCGCCTCGGCCCCTTCGATGTGAAAGACCATGGCGAGCGTGCCCGCGTCGAGACAGCGCCGCAGTTCGGGCAGCGCACGCACCACCTGGACCGCGCCTGCCGCTTGGCGCTCCAGCCGAAAGAGCAGCGCGGCCATGTCCATCGTGACCTGCAGCGCATAGCCCTGTTCGACTTGGGCGGCAAGCGGCCGCGCATAGCTCTTGGCCGCCCCTGTCGCGCCCACCGCAGGCACGACCTCGGCGGCGGCAGGGCTGGGCGGGAAGATGGCGAAGAAACCGCCGGCTAAGCCCCCCTCTTGGGCGCGCGGCAGGTCGATGTGGCCTTTATCACTGCGCGTGAAAAAATCACGCGGGCTGTCCCCGTTGCGCGGCGCGCGATAGAGGCTAAGCAGGGTATCGTTGTGGCCGTCGAAGATCGGAACCAAAGCAGACGACATGGAATACGGGGTCCTTTCGAGATTTTCACAGAAGACATTCACGGAGAGCTTTCACCGCAAAGGGCGCAAAGAACGCAAAGGGCAGCAGCAGAAAGAACAAGGGCTGGATGGGGTGAGTGTAATGCAGGCGGCAGGGTCGCGCAAGAAGCGGGTGGCAGAGCGGGGCGCGGTCGGGTAGAATGGGC
>QEUY01000102.1 GCA_003577365.1 Chloroflexota bacterium
GCTTGCGCCGCGCTTTGGCGCAGGGGGCGGCGATCTGCGCCGCGGGCTGTTTGTCGCCAAGCTGTTCTATTTTTTCTATTTTGCGGCGATCGGCTGCTTGACGCCGTTTCTCAACGTCTATTTTGCGCGCTTGGGGTTGACGGGCGCGCAGATCGGCTGGCTGAGCAGCGTGGCGCCGCTGATCGCGCTGACGGCCAACCCGTTCTGGGGCGCGGTGTCCGACCGCTGGCAGGTCCACCGCTGGGTATTGGCGCTGTGTGCGTTTGGGGCAGGGCTGATATCGCTGCTGTATCTGGCGGTGGACAGCTTCTGGCCGCTGATGGCGGTGGTGGTGGCGCTGTCGTTCTTCCGCACGCCGATCGGCTCCTTGGTCGACAGCGCGGTGATCGATCTGGTGCGGCGGGTGGGGTCCAGCTATGGACATCAGCGGATGTGGGGCAGTTTGGGGTTTGTGCTGGTGACGCTGGTGCTTGGGCGTCTGATTGGGGCGGACGATCTGCAGATCGCGTTTTGGCTGCACGGTCTGCTGCTGGCGGTCGTCTGCACGGGGCTGGGGCTGCGTCTGCCGATTGCGGGTCAGGATGGCCGGATCTCGCTGCTGGCGGGGCTGCGGCGGCTGGCGGCGCAGCGCAGCTATATGACGTTTTTGGGGGCGATGGCGCTGTTGGGCATGGGGACCTCCAGCTATGTGAACTTCCTGGGGCTGCACATGCTGGAGTTGGGCGGCAGCGAAGCGATGATCGGGCTGGCCTGGGCGGTCAACGGCATGGCCGAGTTTCCCATGATGCTCTTTGGCGGCCACTGGTTTGCCCGCGTCCCCCATGGCCGGCTGATCCAATTTGGCTTTGCAGGCTATGCGCTGGTCTGGGTGCTGATGGCGTTGGTCACGGAGCCGCTGGCCCTGGTGGTCTGCTCGGCGCTCAACGGCGTCTGTTATGGGACGGTCTGGGTGGCGGCAGTGACCTATGCCGGCGAGTCTGCGCCGCCGGGTCTCAGCGCCACGGCGCAGGCGTTGATTGGGGCGGCGCAGTCGGGCATTGGCTGGAGTTTAGGCTCGGTGATGGCCGGCTATCTTTGGGACCTGCAAGGCGGGATGGCGGTCTTTGGCATGGCGGTGGTTGCAGCTCTGTCCGGGGGGCTGCTGCTCTGGCTGGGGGAGCGCGGCGCACCGCGGGAAGCATAGCCCAGGGCATGTCATTTGGGAACGCGGCTTTCTTTACAATAAGCGCCGGGTGTGTTATGATAGAACTGTTCATGGGGATGAACGGTTTCGACGGGGCAGGCTGTCTGTCGACTGCAGGCCGTAGAGCGTCGACTACGTTAAAAAGGCGCAAACCCTATAAATGCCAACAACACTGGCAAGCTCTTCAACTTTGGTTTCGCCAACGCTGCTCCTGTAGCGGTGGCCGCCTAAGTAAGGGCACGGGTCCTCGCGTAGGACCCCGGCCCGTTCCGGTGGTGCTCTCAGGCCGGGCGGTGTCCGTCATATACTGGTGAGCTGCGATGGCCGGATGCCGATAGGGCCATCTAAGACCGTCGGCTAGCCGGACAGCGAATCCTGTCGCTTGGAGTCCGTCCGGTGAAACCTGAATAAAGCGGCTATGTCTGTAGATGTCGGCGGACGAGTGTTTCGGACGCGGGTTCGAGTCCCGCCATCTCCACCTGAATAGACGGTCCGGCATTGCGCCGGGCCGTTTTCTTTTGCGCTGGATTCGTGTATAGTGCAGTCAAGCCGGGGCGGTGTATGGACGATGGTTGCCGGCAGGCGAGGCCGGCCCTAGAAGGAAGGAACCCTTGATCTGGACCGATGTGGCCTCTCTGAATTGGGGCAGTGATCGCCAGCGCGATGCCTATCAGGCGCTGATTGAGCTGGATATCTTCAGTGTATTGGCTGAGTTTGACCCGGCTCTGACCGGGACCTATCCGCTTGGCCTGGAGACAGAGACGAGCGATTTGGATGTGGTCTGTCATGTCGAGGATTTTGACCGCTTTATCGCGCTGGTGGAAGCAGCCTACGGGTATTTCGACGACTTCCACATTGTACGGCGCGAGAAGAACGGTCTGCCCACCGTGATCTGCCGCTTTCAGTTTCGCACTTTTCCGGTTGAAATCTTTGCGCAGCCGCGCCCCAGCGAGGAGCAGAATGCATACCGGCATATGATGGCGGAGGCAGCCCTGCTGCGTGCGGGGGGCGAGGAGGCGCGCGCTGCCATCCGACAGTTGAAACGGGATGGGGTCAAGACCGAACCTGCCTTTGGACAGTATTTTTGTCTGGAGGGCGATCCCTATGTGGCGCTGCTGGCCGTGGCCGATATGAGCGCCGCGGAAGTGGCCGATGTGGTCTTGCAGGCGCGCTATCTGCGCCGCGACGCCGGGCGGCAGCCCGAAGCGGTGGGCGAAGGGCGTTAGCTTATCTACTCCAGAGCCAGCCTAGAAACGGGCAGTGGCAAACGCGATGAGCGTGACGCGACGATGAACGAGCGAGCCGATTTGCGCGCGCAGATCGAGTTTTTGCGGGAGATGGACCGCTTGAAACAGGTTCTGCGCCAATCGACTTTGATGGACGGCAGCCGGCGCGAGAATTCGGCGGAGCATAGCTGGCATGTGGCGTTGGCGGCGCTGGTGCTGGCGCCCCAGGCCAACACGCCGCTGGATGTATGCCGCGTGATCCAAATGTTGTTGATCCACGACATTGTCGAGATCGACGCCGGCGATACCTTTGCCTATGACGCTGTGCGCCGGCTCGACCAGGCGGCGCGCGAGGAGGCCGCCGCGCAGCGCCTTTTGGGGTTGCTGCCGGGTGGGCAGCGCGGCGCGCTGGCCGCGTTGTGGGAGGAGTTCGAGGCGCGATCCACACCCGAAGCAAAATTCGCCCATGCCGTGGATCGCTTGATTCCGGTGTTGCAGAACTGTGCGACCCACGGCGGCGCATGGCGCACGCATGGCGTCGATCGCGGCCGGGTGGTGCAGCGCGTTGGCCCCATTGAGGATGGCTCGACCGCGCTGTGGGGCTATGTGGCCGAGCTGCTAGACGACGCGGTGCGCCAGGGGTTTCTGGAGGAGGCGCCGTGACGCCGGCGCGCGCCACATCTGCGCCGCAGGCCACGCCCGCGCCGGGGACGGGCGGCGTCTTTCTGTGTTTGGCTGCCGAGTGCGGATTGCGGTTTCCGGCATCCGCCGAGGAACTGCCGATTGGACGCTGCCTGCGCTGCGGCGGGGAGATCGTGCAGGTGGCGACGATGCAGGCGCGGCGCATGCCCGGCTGTGTCCCTGCCGGGGGGAGGCCACCGCTCCATCTGCTGTTGGATAACTGGCGCAGCCTGTTCAATGTCGGCTCGATCTTTCGCACGGCGGACGGGGCGGGGGTGTGCGAAGTGCACCTGTGCGGCATCACGCCCACGCCCGCGCATCGGAAGCTGGCTAAAACGGCGTTGGGCGCTGAGGCAACCATGGCCTGGTCGTATGCGCCGGATGCGGTGGCGCGCGCCGCGGCGTTACAGGCTGCGGGGATGCAGGTGTGGGTCTTGGAGGGCGGCGCCGAGAGCTGCCCGCTGTGGGCGTGCGACCCGCCGCAGGGGTGTGGCCTGGTGCTGGCCGCCGGCAACGAGGTCTGCGGGGTGGACCCCGGTCTGGTGGCGAGCGCCGACCGGGTGGTGCATGTGCCGATGGCGGGGTGTAAGGGATCGCTCAACGTGGCGGTGGCGCTGAGCATCGCCGTCTATTGGCTGGTGGGCCAGGCTGAACGCCGTGCCGGCGGGTGAGGGCGCGCTGCGGGTAAAAAACGATTTAACGCGCTTGACACCGCGGGAGCAGTCTGGTATCTTTCACAGTAACAGTCCCAAGTTCGCGTGGCCCTCTGCGCGGTCGGCCCCCAGCCGCCTGCGTCAAACTCGACCATTGGCCGCGGACAGGGTCCTCAGGCTCACTTCCAACCAATCCTGTGGGCTTTTCACTCATCTCGATTTTCTGTAGCTGCTGTTTGCCTTTGGGAATTAAAACCTTTTACCTGATGCGGGAGGAGGCGTGCTATCGAAAAAGCCGCGGGCGCAATCTGGCCCAGGGCGCGGGGCCTGCCACCGGCCTCTATTCACAAGGCCGGTCGCGGGCTGCGCGCTGTGAGCTGGCAGTCGAGTTGTTTCCTTTCTTGCCGGACCATGCTGCATTTGGCTTACGGAGACCCAATTCAGTCAACCAGGAGGAATAAGTGGGCAAGTACATGCTTTCACGACGTGAATTCTTGGCACAGCTTGGGCTGGTCACCGCGGGCGGTGTGTTGGCTTCCTGTGCAGCGCCCGCCGGCCCGACGGGTGGGGCGGCTGTGCCCGCACCTGGGGCCGCTGCGGATACCGGCGCGGCGCTCGCCGAGGTAGCGCCCGGCGTGCCGCGCAACGAAACCTTGATTTTGGAGAACCCCCAGGGGCGCGTGGTGCCGGCGGACGATTTCAACCGCTGGCGGCCTGGGATTCAAAGCGCGTCCACCGGTCTGCAGCAGTTGGCGTTGGACGCGCTCTGGTACATCGACCCGGACGCAGGGATCGACGGCGTGTGGGATAACTCGCTGGCTGCCGAGAAGCCGATCTACAACGAGGACTTCACCCAGATGACGGTGAAGCTGCGCCAGGGCCTCTACTGGAGCGACGGCGTGGAGTTCACCGCCGACGACCTGATCTACACGGTGCAGATCCAGAAGGACACCGACGGTCTGGCGTATACCGGGCAGTTCCGCAAATACGTCGACACCATCGAGAAGCCGGACAACTATACGGTCGTCTTCAACCTGACCGAGCCGAACTCGCGCTTCCACGGTCTCTTCACCGTGCGCTGGAGCGCCTGCTTCATGATGCCCAAGCATATCTTCGAGCAGCAGGAAGACGTGGTGGCCTTTACATTCAACCCGCCCGTCAGCTTGGGGCCGTATGTCCTGAAGGAGCTGGACCCCAACGGCAACTGGTATCTGTGGGAGCGCCGCGAGGACTGGGATCGCACGTCGTTGGCCCGCTTTGGCGAGCCTGCGCCCAAGTACGCCATGTACATTGCGCCCGGCCCGAGCGACAAGAAGGTGATGGCGCAGACATCCGGCGAACTGGACGTGATCCATGACATTGCTCCCGAAGGCATGATTACCCTGGCGCGCACGCACCCGACTTCAAAGGGGTGGTTCAAGTCGTTCCCATGGGCGCACCCCGACCCGACGCTGCCGGCGGTGATCTATAATAACGAACGGCCTGGGCTGGACAACCGCGATATTCGCTGGGCCTTGACGCTGGCGATTGACATCGTGCGCGTGGCGATGGCTTCCTATCGTGGCGCGGCGACGATCTCGGCCATCCATGTGCCGCCGACCGGCCTCTATCCCGGCTATTACTTCGAGCCGCTGCAGCCCTGGCTGAACGAATTTACGCTGGACCTCGGCGGCGAAACCTATAAGCCCTATGATCCGACGGCAGCGGTGCGCATCGCCGACGCCGCGCGCGAGGCGCTGGGCGACCTGGTGCCGACCGATGAGGCGGAGATCAAGAAGGCCATCGGCTATGGCTGGTGGAAGCATGACCTGGATGCGGCGGAAAAGCTGATGCTGAAGGCGGGATGCACGCGCGGCGGCGACGGCAAGTGGCTGCTGCCCAGCGGCGAACCCTTCAAGATCACGCTGCTGGCCGAAGGCGACACGCGACCAGTGATGAACCGCGGCGCCACCATGATCGTGGAGAACTGGAACGAGTTTGGCGTCGACGCCACGCTCGACGTGCCGGACAACGCCACGCGCGGCCGGCTGGCCCTGTTGGGGGAGATGGACGCCGAATTTGGCTGGACGATCGAGACCTGGGGCGGGCATCCAGACCTGTTCTTCTTCCTGGAATCCTGGCACTCCAGTCTCTATCGCCCGAGCGGCGAGAACGCGGCGGGGCGCAACCGCATGCGCTGGAAGCACCCCGAGCTGGACCGGATCATCGAGGAGATCCAACGGCTGGATTTCGACGACCCCAAGGGGATCGACCTGGGGATCGAGTTTATCAAGCTGGCGGCGACCGAGATGCCGATCACGCCGATCATGTCGTACAACGTCTTCTCGGTGTGTGACGAGACGTATTGGGAAGGCTTCCCGACGGCGGAGGATCCCTATACCAACCCGGTTGCCAACTGGGCCAACACGAAGTATATGTATGTAAAGATCCGGCCGAAGCAGGCATAGGCGGCGCGATCTGTTCGCCCACTGCGACCGCGCGGCCGCAGTGGGCGATTTCTTCTCTTGATAGGGGGGGCGTATGCGTAAGTTTGTCCTGAACTATCTCATCCCACGCATCGGCCAATATTTCATGGTCATCTTCCTGGGCGTGACGTTGACCTTTATCATCCCGCGGCTGTCGCCGAATGACCCGGTGGAGCAGAAGGTCAACCAGATGATGATGAGTGGCGGCCAGGTCAGCCCGGAAGCGGTGATCTATCTGCGCGAGGCGCTGACCGAGATGTACGGGCTGTCGGGCAGCCCGTGGCAGCAGTACTTTGCGTTTTGGGGGCGGCTGCTGCGCGGCGACCTGGGGCCGTCGCTGTCGACGTTTCCGACGCCGGTCAGCAAATTGCTTGCTCAGGCCATGCCCTGGACGTTTGGGCTGATGCTGACGGCCACGCTGATCTCGTGGGTGATCGGCAATCTGCTTGGCGCATACGCAAGCTATTACACCAAAAATGTCCCGATCAAAATCATCGACGTGCTGAGCCAAGCCGTGCGCCCGATCCCCTACTATATCATGGCGCTGCTGCTGCTGGTGCTGTTTGCCTATGTCTGGCCGATCTTCCCGTTCAGCGGGGCCTATCCGCCGGGGACGCGCGTCGAGCCAAGCCTGCGCTTTTTCGCCACTGTGGTCTATCATTCGATCCTGCCCGCGCTGAGCCTGATCCTGATCGGCGTGGGCGGCTGGTTTATCGGGATGAAGGCGCTGACCTCCAATATCATCTCCGAAGACTATGTGGTGTATGCGGAGAATACGGGGCTGCCCGAGAACAAAATCCTTTACCAATATGTGATGCGCAACGCCATGCTGCCGCAGATCACCGGCTTGGCGCTGCAATTGGGTTTGATCTTTAGCGGCGCTTTGATCATGGAAGTTGTCTTTGGCTATCCGGGGATGGGGACGCTGACGTTGCAGGCGGTGATGGCCAACGACTATTCGCTGATCATGGGCATTGCGATTCTTTCGATCATCGGCGTCGCCACCACGGTCTTGATCCTCGACCTGATCTACCCGCTGTTCGACCCGCGCGTGCGTTATCAGTGAAAGAAGCAAGTGATGTTGACCATCTTACGCGACTTACTCCGGCACGACGGCCGCTTTCGGATCGCCTTTGTCTTTCTGCTGTTCACGATCATCCTGGCCTTGCTCTCGCTGGTATCGCCGCAGGACCCCACCAAGAGCTTTATGGTTCCGACAGACCTGCCGCCCTCGGCCAAATATCCGTTTGGCACCAATTCGCGCGGGCAGGATATCTTTTGGTGGATGGCGTTTGCGCTGCGCAATTCGCTGATCCTCGGCTTGATGACCGCGCTGGTGTCGCGCGTTATCGCCATTGCTGTGGGCTTGACCGCGGGCTATCGCGGAGGGTATGTGGACCGGCTGCTCATGTCGATCAACGACAGCTTTGTGGTGATGCCGGTGCTGCCGATCTTGATCCTGTTGAGCTTCTTGCTTCAAGGCCAGTTGAGCCTGATCACGTTGGCTGTGATCCTGGGGCTGTTTGGCTGGCCGTGGGATGCGCGCCTGATCCGCGCCCAGGTTTTGAGCCTGAAGGAGCGGGCCTTTACGCGCACGGCCGTCTATTCCGGCACCCCGTCGTGGCGCATCACGCTCCAGGAGCATCTGCCCTTTGTGCTGCCGATTGTCTTTGCCACGACCATCAACAATATGTTGTGGTCGATTGGGATGGAGGTCACGCTGAGCGTGCTTGGCCTGTCGAACGTGACCAAGCCGACCATCGGCACCACGATCTTTTGGGCCAACCAGCACCAGGCGTTGGTGTTCGGCGTCTGGTGGTGGTTGGCCGCGCCCATTCTGATTGCGATCATTTTGTTCCTGGGGCTATATCTGCTCTTTACCAGCGTGAACGAGTATATTGACCCGCGCACGCGGCTCCGGATGTTGGGGGGATAGCCATGGCCTTGCTTGAGATCAAAGACCTCCGCGCCTATTACCGGACCGAGGTGTACGGGATCCATCGCTCGGTGAAGGCGGTGGACGGCGTGTCGATGGAGCTGTATCCGAATGAGATCTATGGGGTCGCCGGGGAATCGAGCTGTGGCAAGACGACCCTGATCAAGGTGATGTCGGGCACGATCAAGCCGCCGCTGCAGATTGAGGGCGGCAGCGTGCTGTACAACTTCGATGGGTTTCAGGTCGATATGGCGACCGTCGACCCCGACAACCTGCGCAAAAACGTGCGCTGGAAAGAGATTTCCTATGTCATGCAAGGCTCGATGAGCGTCCTCAACCCGGTGCGCAAGATCATGCGCACCTTTGAGGATATTGTCGGGACGCATGAAGGAATTCCGGATCGGCGGCGGTTTGTCGAGGAGACGCGTGAGCACGTGCGTAAGCTGGGTCTGCCTGCCGATGTGCTGAACCTCTATCCGCACCAGCTTTCGGGGGGGATGCGCCAGCGTGTCGCCATTGCCTTGGCGACCGTCTTCCACCCCAGCCTGATCATCGCCGACGAGCCGACGACTGCGCTCGACGTGGTGGTGCAGCGCGGGGTGCTGCAGTTGTTGAAGGATATTCAAGCGGAAAGCGGCAACACGGTGCTGCTGGTGACCCACGACCTGGCCGTCCACGCCAACGTGGCAGACCGGGTTGGGATTATGTATGCCGGGCGGATCGTAGAGGAAGCGCCCACCCAGACGATCTTTCACGCGCCGCGCCACCCCTATACGCAGCATTTGATTTCGTCGCTGCCTGTGATCGGGGATAAGACGGCCAAGGCGAGCCTGAGCGGC
>QEUY01000103.1 GCA_003577365.1 Chloroflexota bacterium
CGCTGGGCTATCTCAGCCTCTTCTCGCTCGGCCCCCCGTTGCTCTATGCCGTCGCGCAGCAGCGGCTCTATCCCACGACATGGCTGCGCCGCTGGGCGCTGCTGCCACTGCTCATGCTGATCGGCACCGGCCTCGCCCTCAACAACACCATCGCCGTGTTGCAAGGGCTGACCGGCACAGGCGGCGATTTCCTGCGCACGCCCAAGTTCGATGTACGCAGCCGCGCCGACGACTGGCAGCGCAGCAGCTATCGGCTCCCCCTGCCGCGCCTGGTGCTGGCCGAATTCGCCCTGGCCTGTTATGCGCTTGCCGCCGCGACGCTGGGCGCGGCCCAAGGCCACTGGGGCACAACGCTCTTTCTCTCGCTCTACACCGCTGGGTTTGGGCTTATGGCTGGCGCCGGCTGCTGGCAGGCCTGGCAGAGCCGCCCGCGACCGGCTCCCGCGCCCCATGCAGAACCGTCTGCTCTCGACGTGGACGGCGAACGCCTGCCGCTCTAGCCCCCCTGCACCCTGGCGTGCGATTTTGTCAAAGCCTTCGTGCGCCTGTACAATGACCGCGTGTTTTCTGTATCTGACGCCAGACATTTTTCTCTGGGCCACCTGAGCGGAACGCCATGAGCAACAATATCACCGGCAACACCTGGCAAGAAGACCCCGACCAGATCATCATGCTGGTCAATCGCAGTAAAAACAACTATATCTTGGAGCTACCCAGCGGGCGCTACCGCCTAGATGCGGGCCGGCGCATGCGCACGGTGCGTTCGATCATGAAGATTCAGCAGATCAAGCAGTTGGTCGACCAAGGCAATTTGGTCATCGAACAGTAGTCTATCGAGCAACTGTTCATTGTACTGTTCATTGTGTAGTAGCGATGTGTAGTAGCGATGCCGAGCGCGCCGGCGCTGCGCCCGCTGCCGCGCCGCCGCCAAATCAATCATGCCAACACTCCTTCTAGTCGATGGTCACTCCCAAGCATACCGTGCCTACTTCGGGTTAAAGACCCCGCTCTCGACGCGCGAAGGCGAGCCGACCACCGCCGTCTTTGGCTTTGTCCGCAAGCTGTTGAGCCTGCTGCGCGAAATCCAGCCCGACTATGTGGCCGTGGCCTTCGACACCGGCGACACCTGGCGGCATTCGGAGTTCTCCGACTATAAGGCCACGCGCGACAGCATGCCCGACGACATGCGCACCCAGATGGAGCGCATCGTCGAGTTTCTACAGGCCTTCAACATCCCGGTCGTCACCTATCCCAACTACGAAGCGGACGATATCCTCGGCACCTTGGCGCGCCAAGCCGCCGACGCCGGCACCGATGTCCTGATCCTGTCGGGGGATCGGGACATGTTCCAGTTGATCGACGAGCGGGTGCGCATCCTCTATACCAAAGGCGGGCCAAACCCAGAGACCGTGCTCTATGGCCTGGACGAACTGCGCGAACGCTACAACCTTGCGCCCGACCAGTTTGTCGACCTCAAAGCCTTGATCGGCGATTCGTCCGACAACATCCCCGGCGTGCCTGGCGTCGGCGAAAAGACGGCCATCAAGTTTCTGACCGAGTATGGCACGGTCGAAAATCTCTACGCCCACATCGACGAGATCAGCGGGCCGAAGACACGCCAGAACCTGATCGATGCGCGCGAGCAGGTCGAACGCAACCGGCGCTTGATGACCATCGTGCGCGACCTGGACCTGGTCTATAACCCCGAAGCCTGCCGCGTGGAGGACTATGACCAGCAGGCTGTAGTCCGGCTCTTCAACGAGTTGGAGTTCCGCAGCCTGCTCAAAGAACTGCCCAGCCCACGCGCCAGCGCCCCGCCCGCCGCGCCGGAACGCGGCCAGATGGCGCTCTTTGCCGAGGAGCGCGTGGCCGCGCCCCCGCCCGCCACCCCCAGCGGCGTGGACTATCTCTGCGTGCAGACCGCCGCCGATCTGGATACCCTGGTCGCAAAGCTCGGGCAGGCCACCCGCCTCAGCTTCGACGTGGAGACCACCAGCACCGACGCCATGCGCGCCAAGCTGGTCGGGTTGGGCGTGGCCTGGGCCGTGGGCAAAGGTGCGTATATTCCCATCGCCCACGCCGAAGGGCCGCAGCTGCCCTGGGACCAAGTGCGCCAGCAGATCCAGCCCTTCTTCGCCAACCCGGACATCGTCAAGATCGCCCACAACGGCAAATATGACCTGACCGTCTGCCGCCGCCATGGGCTGCAGGTTGCAGGCCCCATCCACGATACCATGATCATGGCCTGGGTGCTCGACCCCGGCAGCCGCAGCCTGGGCCTCAAAGCCCAAGCCGCCGAACTGCTCGACTGGCAGATGACTGAGATCACCGAGCTGATCGGCACAGGCCGCAAACAGGTGACGATCGACCTGGTCGGCATCGACCACGTCGCCCCCTACTGCGGCGCGGATGTCGACGCTACGCTGCGCGTCTTCGACATTCTCAAGCCCAAGCTGCAGGACAGCGGCATGTGGCATCTCTACGAAACCATCGAACTGCCGCTGCTGCCTGTGCTCACCGACATGGAGATGGCCGGGGTTCTGCTCGACGTCGACTACCTGGGCGAAATGTCGAGCAAATTTAGCAAACGGCTGCTCGAATTGGAGGAAACACTCTTTAAGCTGGTGGGGCACAGCTTCAACCTGCGCAGCACCCAGCAGTTAAGCCAGGTCCTGTTCGACGAGCTGCACTTCCCCACCAAGGGCATGAAGCGCACCGCGTCGGGCCATATCAGCACTGCGGTCGGCGCCCTGGAACAGTTGGCCGCCCAGCCCGACGACCTCACACAGCAGCAACAGCAGGTGCTGGACATTATTTTTGAACAGCGCCAGTTGGAAAAGCTGCGCAGCACCTATATCGACGCCCTGCCCGCGCTCGTCAACCCGGAGACCGGGCGCGTCCATACCAGCTTCAACCAGGCCGGCGCAGTCACCGGGCGCATGAGCAGCAGCAACCCCAACCTGCAAAACATCCCGATCCGTACCGAACTGGGCCGCGAGATCCGCCGCGCCTTTATCGCGCCGCCGGGCTGGGTGCTGCTCTCCGCCGACTACAGCCAGGTCGAACTGCGCATCCTGGCCCAAGTCGCGGGCGAACAAGGCTTGATCGACGCCTTCTTGGCCGACCAAGACATCCATGCTGCCACCGCCGCCCGGCTCTTCCATGTGCCCATCGAGCAGGTCGACCGCGCCCAGCGCGGGCTGGCTAAGACGATCAACTTCGCCACGATCTACGGCGTGAGCGAGTTTGGCCTCAGCAGCCGCACCGAGATGTCACGCCAAGAGGCGCGCCAGTTCCTGGAGCAATACTTCGTTACCTATCCCCGCATCCGCGCCTATATTACCGACACGCTGGCCCAGGCCAACCGCGTTGGCTATGTCGAAACGCTGTTGGGGCGCAAACGCTTCTTCCCCGAGCTGCTCAACCCGCGGCTGCCTTTTAACCAGCGTCAGGCGGTCGAACGTGCCGCCATCAATGCGCCCATCCAGGGCACAGCCGCCGACATCATGAAGATCGCCATGACCCGGCTGCACGGCAAGCTGCGCCAAGGCGGCTTCCAAGCACGCATGCTGCTCCAGGTGCACGACGAATTGGTCTTGGAAGTGCCGCAGGCCGAACTGTCCGACGTCGCCAACTTGGTCTGCGATGTGATGGAGAACGCCTACCCGCTGGCCGTGCGGCTCAAGGTCGACGTCGAAGCCGGACCCAACTGGTACAACCAGGAATCCGTCCAGGCCGATCGCTCGCCGGACACACACACCTGATACCTACACGCCTGGAATAGCTGACACGATGATGGTCAAAGACTCGATCCGCAGCCTTGTTGCCGCTGCCGTCGCCGCCGCCCAGGCGGACGGCAGCCTGCCCCCCTTTGAACTCGACGAGATCGATATCGCGCGCCCCAAGCAGGCCGGCCACGGCGACTACAGCAGCAACGTGGCGATGGTCGCCGCCGCCGCCGTCCGCAAGGCGAGCGGCGAGAAGGCCGCCCCCCGCCAGATCGCCGAGGCGATTGTCCACCACCTGCCCACCGGCGGCCTGATCGACCACGTCGAACTGGCCGGGCCGGGCTTCATCAACTTCTGGCTGGCGCAGCGCTGGATCCAAGACCAAATCCTGGAGATGCTCGCCGCCGGGCCGGACGTGGGCGCGATCAACCGCGGGCAGGGCCAGCGCTGGCAGGTCGAGTTTGTCAGCGCCAATCCCGTGGGGCCGATCCACTATGGCGGCGCACGCAATGCTGTGCTGGGCGACGCCTTAGCCAACGTCCTGACCGCCGCCGGCTACAGCGTGCAGCGCGAGTTTTATGTCAACGATGGCGGCAAACAGTTCCAACTCTTCGCCGAAAGCCTCTTTGCCCGCTATGCCCAACTGCTCGGCCAAGATGTGCCTGTGCCGGAGGGCGGCTATCCGGGCGACTATGTCTTCGACTACGCCCGCCAGATCATCGCCGAGCAGGGCGACCGTTTTCTGCAGATGCCGCGCGCCGAGGCCATCGAGCAGATCAAGCCGCTGGGCCGCGCCATTGTGCTGGCCGATATCGAGGCGGAGCTGCGCCGCATCGGCGTCGAGTTCGACAACTGGTTCAGCGAAAAAAGCCTCTATGACGAAGGTCTGGTCGAACAATCCCTGGCCTATCTCGACCAGCGCGGTGAACTGGTGCGCCGCGATGGCGCGGTCTGGTTCGCCGCCTCGCGCTATCCCAAGAACGAGAAGGATGAGGTCGTCGTCCGCTCCAACGGCGTTCCGACCTATTTGGCGGGCGACATCGCCTATCATTATGACAAGTTCATCCGCCGCAAGTTCGACCGCGTGGTCAACGTCTGGGCGGTGGATCACCAAGGGCATGTGCCGCGCATGGCCGCGATCATGCAGGCCTTCGGGCTGGATCCCGACCGGCTGGTCATCCTGATGTACGACCTGGTCAAGCTGATCCGCGATGGTCAAGAGGTCAAGCTCAGCAAGCGCGCCGGCAACCTGCTCACCATCGACGATGTGGTGGATGAAGTCGGCGCCGACGCCATTCGCTTCAACCTCTTGACGCGCAGCCCGGAAAGCACCATCGAGTTCGACCTCGACCTTGCCGTGGAGCAGAGCAACGAAAACCCGGTCTATTATGTGCAGTACAGCCATGCGCGCATCTGCTCGATCCTGGCCCGCGCCCGCGAGGAAGGCTTCGCCGTCGACGCCCGCCCCGCCGGCCCCGAAGCCGCCGGCCTGCACCTGTTGACCCATCCTTCCGAGTTGGCGCTGCTGCGCAAGATGTTGGAACTGGAAGAACAGATTGAACTGGCAGTGGAGAAGCTCTCCCCCCATAACCTGACCCACTATGCGCTGGAACTGGCGCGCACCTTCAATGCCTTCTATCGCGACTGCAAAGTCGTGGACCCCGACCAACCGCAGCTCAGCGCCGCACGCCTGCTGCTCTGCCGTGCCTGCCAGGCCGTCTTGGCGCGCGTCTTGGGGCTGATCGGCGTGACCGCGCCCGAATCGATGTAACAAGAGCCGTCTCACACCGCCATTGCCGGTCGTGGGCCGTTCACGGCCCACCTCTGCCACCGCAAGGATGTGTGAGCCATGGGAGTGATTGTAGACCGTCCATGCGTGTGAACTACAAAGTTTTGGTCAGCGATTCCCTGTCGGAGTCTGGCCTCAAACCGCTGCGCGCCGCCGAGGGCATTCACGTCGACGTGCGCACCAACCTGACTCCGGATCAACTGCTGGAGGCCATCCCCGACTACGATGCCCTGCTCGTACGCAGCAGCACCGAAGTCACCGCCGCCGTGATCCAAGCGGGCAAAAAACTGCGCGTGGTGGCGCGGGCCGGTGTGGGTGTCGACAACATCGACGTCGATACCGCCACCCAGGCGGGCATCATCGTCGTCAACGCGCCCACCGGCAACGTCGTCGCCGCCGCCGAACACACCATCGCCATGCTCTTCGCCGTGGCCCGCCATGTTGCCCAGGCCGATGCCCATGTGCGCGCCGGGCAGTGGAAGCGCAGCCAGTTTATGGGCGTCGAGATCCGCAACAAGATCCTGGGCACGGTCGGCATGGGCCGCGTGGCCCAGGAAGTGGCACGCCGCGCCCAAGGCCTGGGCATGACCGTGCTGGGCTATGACCCCTATGTCACCGCCGATTTCGCCGCGCAGCGCGGCGTGCGCCTGGTCGACCTCGACACGCTCTTGGCGCAGGCCGACTTCCTGACCGTCCATGTACCCCTGACGCCCCAGACCACCAATCTGATCGACAGGCCCCAGTTGGAATTGATGAAGCCGACGGCGCGCATCCTCAACGTGGCGCGCGGCGGCGTCGTCAACGAAGCGGCCTTGGCCGAGGCCGTGGAGACGGGCCGGATCGCAGGCGCGGCGCTCGACGTCTTTACCGAAGAGCCGCTCGCCGCCGACAGCCCCCTGCGCCGCACCAACAAGATTGTCCTCACCCCCCATCTCGGCGGCAGCACGGTCGAAGCCCAAGAGCAGGTCGCCGAAGACGTGGCGCTACAGGTGATCGACGTGCTCAACGACCGGCCTGCGCGCTACGCCGTCAACGCGCCCATCATCCCCCCCACCGATCTGGAGTTCCTGATCCCCTATATCGACCTGGCGGAGCGCATGGGCCGCTTTCTCCAGCAGTTGGGCGGCAAGTGGGGCATCGGCAAGCTGGAGATCACCGCCCACGGCGACCTGGCCGATTTTGACCTCGCCTATATCAGTGCCGCCGCCATCAAGGGGCTGCTGCGCGATGTCGTCAACATCCGCGTCAACCTGGTCAACGCCCTGCTGATGGCCGAACGCCGCGGCATCGACGTGGTCGAGCGCAGGCTGCACCAGCACGAAGCGCGCTATGACAACATGCTCACCCTGCGCGTGACGAGCGCCACCGAAAAGTTCACCGTCAGCGGGAGCGTGCTCCAGGGTGAGCCGTACATCATCGGCATCAACGACCAGTGGGTCGACTTCCCGGCCACCGGCCATCTGCTGCTCTCATCGCACCGCGACCGCCCGGGCATCATCGGGCGCGTCGGCACGGTGCTGGGCGAAGCAGACATCAACATCAGCTTTATGCATGTCGGGCGCGAAGGCCCGCGCACCGACGCCATCATGGTATTGGGCACCGACGAACCAACCCCGCCGGAGATCCTAGAGCGGTTGACAGCCCTCAGCCATATCAACTGGCTCAAGACCGTCACACTCTAGGCAGACCGCCGGCCTGGACAAGAGGACCGACCGGACAGGCCAACCAATCGGGCAGCATGACAGAGGCAATGATGAATTCATCCAACCGTGCATCGCACGCGACCCAACGACGGCTTGGCGCGCTCTTGGCCGTGTCGTTGATCTGGCTCGCACCGACAATTGCCTGCGGCAGCTTCGCCCCCCGTCCTACGCCCACGCCAACCCCTTCACCGGAGATCAGCACAGCCGCAACCCAGCCGGCGGGCAGCGAACCCCAGGTGGAGACGATGCCCACCCCGCTGCCAGCAGCGCCCACCGAGACCCCCACACCAGAGCCGACCGCCACGCTGACCCCCACGGTCGCCCCCGGCACAGCGTTGGCCGTGGGCGCGCAGGCACGCGTCACCGCGCCCGCCGGCCTCAACTACCGTGACCTGCCCTCCACCAACGCCAACCTGTTGGGCCAGTTTGGAACCGGCATCCTGGTCACCGTCCTCGACGGGCCGGTCACCGCCGACAACTTCACCTGGTGGCAGATCGACGACGGGCAGGGCAACGTCGGCTGGGCTGCCCAGGGCGACGGCGAGACCGAATGGATCAGCCCGCGCTTGGGCGACCCGCAGCCCGCCAACCGTCCCCCCCAAGTGGGTGACCGCGTGCGCGTCACCATGCCCGCCGGCGGCCAACTCAGCGTGCGCAACCAACCGGGAACCAACGCGGCCGTCGTGGCACGCGTCAACCCCGGCCAAGAATTCACCGTCCTGGCCGGCCCGCAGCAGGCCAGCGGCTTCAGTTGGTACCAGGTCCGCTCTGACGACGGCAGCATCGAAGGCTGGGCCGCCGACGGTGACGGCAGCGACCGCTGGCTCAGCCCGCTCGAATAAAGGTCCGTCTGCCCGCCCGCCCGGAGCTAAAGCCTCCGGGCTAAACAACAACGCCCCCAAGGGGGCTTTCTCGTAGGTGCAGTCTTCGGGGCCGCCTCTGGCGCACACGGTATGGCAGTTTGCACGCAGCCCGGTTGACCGGGCGTCGCTCTCTAGCCAGGTCGTTTACGGCCTGGCATTAACGGCCCAACGTTGACGGCTCTACGGCGCGGGCGATTCTGGGCTGTGGCTCGCCTTTCTTGCCGCCCAATGACAGCGGGGGTGACTCTGGAAAGGGCCACCCCCGCTGCTGTCAAAGGAAGGAGCTTCAGCAGTTCGCTGGCTATATCCGTTACGGTTAGTTCGCCAATGCCGGGATACGCAGCTCCTGACCGGCATAGATCATGTTCATGTTGTCGATGCCGTTGGCCGAGGCCAGCGCATAGACGTCGACGCCAAAGCGTTCGGCGATCACACCCAGGCTGTCGCCCTCGCGCACTGTGTAGCTCTTGCCTGTGCGCGGCTGCTCTGCACTGTCGGGCCGCCCCTCCCCCTTGGGGCGCTGCGGCCCGTCCATGGGACCCTGCTCCGTCGGCATCGACTCCTGCATCCCGCTCATATCTTGGCCCGATTTGCCGCAGCCGGGGATCTCAAACTTCTGCCCCACATAGATCATGTCGGCATCCGTCACGCCGTTGGCGCGCATGATTGCGTCCATGCTCACGCCAAAGCGCTCGGCGATTGCGCCCAGGCTGTCGCCCGGCTTGACCACATAGAGGCAGTTTGCGCCTCCCATCTCCGGCCCGCCCTGGCCCTGTCCAGGCATCGCGCCGCCCGTCGGTTCACAGGCGCGCACGCTGATGGCGTCGAGGTTGAAGTCCATCTCTACATTGGTGAT
>QEUY01000104.1 GCA_003577365.1 Chloroflexota bacterium
CCGTCTTGTTATTGCCCGTCTTGTTATTGGCCGTTCTGTTGCTGGCCGCTTGCGCCCAGGGCAGCGCCGAGATCGCGCCGCCGGAGATCCGTTACGGCGAAGACCTCTGCGCCCACTGTAACATGATCATCAGCGAACCGCGCTTCGCCGCGGGCTATGCGCGCGAGCTGGCGCCGGGCCGCTATGAGAGCCTGGCCTTTGACGACATCGGCGACATGCTGGAAGCAGCCAAGGCGCATACAGATCACACTGTGGTGGCTTGGTATGTCCACGACTACACCAGCGAGGAATGGATCGACGCCACCACCGCCCATTATGTGGTCAGCAAGGCGATCATCACCCCGATGGGGTTTGGCATCGCCGCGCACAGCAGCCAAGAGGCCGCCGCGGCCCAGGCCGCCGAAGTCCAGGGCGAGGTCCTGACCTGGGAAGAACTCCAGGCCCATGACACGGCCCACGGCATGCACTAACTTGTCTACACCAAACTTCACCTGCGCCGTTCCAGCCGTGTGGAGTTGCGAGCCTATAGCTTTGTAGTTCACTGTAACGAATCACTGTAACGAGGAGCAGATCATGTATCGCACGTCAATTGTCCGGCTCTTGCCTTTGCTGGTCTTGGCCGTTGCCCTGGTACTGGGCGGCTGCGGCGGCAAAGGCAAAGCAGAGGAACAGGCCCCCGCCGCGGCCCAACAGGAGAACGCCGCCGAAGCCAACCAGGACAAGGAGGCCGACCAGGAGGAAGAAGTCGCAGCCGGCGACCCCGCAAAGGGCAAGGAACTGTTCGCCACCACCTGCGCCGCCTGTCACGGGCCGGAAGGCAAAGGCGTCCCGGGCTTGGGTAAGGATATGACCACCAGCACGTTTATCGCCGACCAGAGCGATGCCGAATTGCTGGCGTTCATCAAAGTGGGCCGCGCCCCCACTGACCCGCTCAACACCACCGGCGTGCTCATGCCGCCCAAGGGGGGCAACCCGGCGTTGACCGACGAACAACTGATGGACATCATCGCCTATATCCGCGAAATCCACGTGGACTAAGCAGGCAGATTGACCATGATCGACACGGGCCAACTCAACATCCACAGTTACAAGAACCTGCACAGCCGCGCGATCCAAACCGTGGCGCTCTACGCGGTGGATGAACTGCGCGCCGAGCTAGTCGTGCTGCCGCCGGGGGCGGTCGTCCAGGAACACAGCCACGCCCGTCTGCACGAGCTGTTCGACGTGGTGGAGGGCGAAGGCACTTTCCAGGTCGGCGAGCGCAGCTTTGTGGGCGGTCCGGGTAAATGTGTGCTGGTGACCGCGGGCCTGCGCCACAGCATCCACAACCACAGCGATGCGCCGTGGGTGCTGCGTATCACCTATCAAGAACAGCTCAACCCCTGGGACGTAGGCCGGCTCATCAGCCGCGCCCTGCGCCGCAAGTTCAAAATCCGTTTCTAGCTCGTCGTTTGGTTTGTTTTTCATCTCACACAGGAGAGACACATTCTCATGTCCAACAACACCGATACGCTTCCGGTCATCGACGTCCGCACCATTGTTCCCCGCGACCGGCATCCGTTGATCTTCAACACGTTCGACAACCTGGACAGCAACGGCGCGTTCATCCTGGTCAACGACCACGACCCCAAGCCGCTGCACTATCAGTTCCAGTTCGAGCGCGCCAATGCCTTTACCTGGGACTATTTGGAGGCGGGGCCGGACGTATGGCGTGTGCGGATCGGCAAGAAGTAAGCCAACCAGCCGCAAACACGGCTTTCAAGGAACCAGTATCCAAGGAACTAACCTCCAAGGAACAAGGCTCTCGTGAGTAAAGACCTGGCGTACAAATTCATTGCCCAGGCGGCAGAGGCGCTGCAAGAGATCCCCCCCGACAGCATCGTCAGCCGCACGCTCTACAACGACCCCGTGGTCAAAGTCATCCTCTTTGGCTTTGCCGCGGGCCAGGAGCTTTCCGAGCATACCTCGGCGCGCCGCGCCATGCTCCAGTTCCTCGACGGGCGCGCCGAAGTCGTGCTGGGCCATGACCGCTTCGAGGCGCAGGCAGGCACCTTTGTCTATATGCCGCCGCACCTCATTCACAGCGTGACCGCGTTCGAGGACACGCGCATGTTGCTGATCCAGGTAGACGATGCGCGTTGATCGTCTGCCGCTTCTCGCCTTGTCCATAGGGCTGCTGCTCGCAGCCCTATGGGCGGGGCTAATCCGCTTGGGGTGGGCATGGCCGCCGTTGGTCGCGCCCCTGCCCATGGCCCACGGCCCGCTGATGGTCGGCGGCTTTCTGGGCACGGTGATCGGGCTGGAACGCGCCATTGCTCTAGGACGCCGCTGGGGCTATGCCGCACCGCTCTTTGCCGGCCTCGGCGCGCTGTTGACCGCGCTCGGCATCGTACCTTGGGGGCCGCTGACCCTCACCCTGGGCAGCCTTGGCCTCGCCGCCACAACCATCGTGGTCGTGCGCATCCACCCCGCCACCCACACCGTTGTCTTGGCCTTGGCCGCCGCCACTTGGCTGGCCGGCAACCTGCTCTGGCTCTTCGGCCAGATGATCCCCCAGGTCGTCGTCTGGTGGATCGGGTTTCTGGTGCTGACGATTGCGGGCGAACGGCTGGAACTCAGCCGCTTTTTACGCCCGCCGGCCTGGGTGCGCTGGACCTTTGTCGCCGTCGTCGCGGTCATGCTGGCCGGGATGGTGCTGGCGGCTGTCACCTATCCGCTGGGGATGCGCGTCTCCGGGCTGGGCTGGCTGCTGCTGGCCGCCTGGCTGCTGCGCGTGGACATCGCACGGCGGCGCGTGCGCGCCGGCGGCCAAGCGCGCTTTATGGCGCTGGCGCTGTTGGCGGGCTACTTCTGGCTGGGCGCGGCGGGCATCATGGCGCTGATCTACGGCGGCATCATGGCCGGCCCGCGCTATGACGCGCTGCTCCATTCGGTCTTCTTGGGCTTTGTGCTCTCGATGATCTTCGCCCATGCCCTCATCATCTTTCCGGTCGTGCTCGGTGCAGCGCTGCCCTATCACCCGCGCTTCTATGTGCATCTGGGGCTGCTGCATGCCACGCTGGTGCTGCGCGTCGTGAGTGACCTGCTGCCTTGGTGGCCGGGCCGGCTGTGGGGAGGCACACTCAACGTGATCGTCGTGTTGCTCTTTCTCGCCAACACGGTCACGTCACTGCGCCCCCGCCCAAGCCTGCCCAATCAACCCTAGAGCCTGCCGATGCCCCCTATCACCCGTGTCTTTATCAAGGCCGCGCTGGTCTACTTTATCATCGCCCTGCTCACCGGCATTCTGCTGGTCGCCGCGCCCTGGCTGCCCATGCCCATGTGGATCGCGGCGCTCAACCCAGTCTACTTTCACCTCTTTATGGTCGGTTGGGTCACCCAGTTGATCGCGGGCGTGGCCTATTGGATGTTCCCCAAGTTCTCGCGCGAACAGCCGCGCGGCTCGGATGCGCTGGCGTGGAGCACCTTTGCGCTGCTCAACGTGGGGCTGGCGCTGCGTATCATCGCCGAACCCCCCAACACCTTTGCGCCGGGCGGCATCTGGGGCTATCTGCTGGCGGCGTCGGCGCTGCTGCAGTGGCTGGGCGGCGTGGCCTTTGTCGCCAACACCTGGCCGCGCGTCAAAGAGAAGTAGGCGTGCCATGCCCCGTCTCAGCGTCTGGTTTATCCGCGCCGCCCTGTTCCATCTCCTGCTGGGCTTCACCTTTGGCATGATCCTGCTCTGGAACAAAGGGCTGCCCCTGCCGCCCCAGGTCTGGCTGCTGCTCCCTGCCCACATCGAGTTTCTGCTCTTGGGCTGGACCATGCAGTTGGCATTGGGCGTGGCCTTCTGGATTCTGCCCCGCTTTCAAACCCTGCGCGGCAACACCGCCCCGGCCTGGGCCGCCTTCGCGCTCATCAACCTGGGCGTCTGGCTGGTCGCCCTGGCCCCCTATCTTCCCCTCACCGACAGCCTGCGCCTGGCCGGGCGGCTGGCCGAGGGCACTGCGGCCTGCGCCTTTGCCGTTCACGCCTGGCCGCGCATCAAGCCGCCGGGCATCTAAGCCTGCCCCTCCTGCCCAGCGCGCGCCCACCGAAATCCCTGCGCCGGATTATGTCACGGTCTAGCCAAGGTTCGGCAGCGGTGCAGACGTTTACGGCTGCATCTCCCCCTGGCGGTTTGGTAAAACAATTCGCTGTGATATACTCCTACCGTACTTGTGACGAAAATTACAAAAGTGCGGCAGGCGCACCGACCGCCACAAAAGGACACAGCTATGGACGAGAGAATGCGACGGCTGGCCATCACGCTTGGCCCCATTTTGGGCGCAATCATTCTGTATTATGTGCTAGACATGGGCATCACTCAGTTGCAGACCGGCCAAGAGGCGCTCCTGGGGCAGCGCCGCGCCACCGCAACCGCCGAAGCCGGGCAAGGCGTCACCGAGACCGCGCCGGCAGGCGAAGTAGCCGCAGTGACCTCTACCCAGGCGACGACCTCTACAGAAGCGACGACCGCCACCCAAGCCGTCACCACCTCCACCGGCACGACCGCGCCGGGCGCGGTGAGCGGCACGATTCCGCTGACCGCCGAGCTGGGGCTGACGACGACCCGTGCCCTGACGGACATGCTCGACGTGACCGGCGCCGAGCCGGCGACCGGGGGCGAAGCCGTGACAGCGTCGGAAGGTGTGACCGGCGCAGAGTCGCTGCTGCCCGCCGGCGAGATCACCGGCACAGAGACCATCACACCCGGCGCAACCGTCACGCCGTAAGCCGCGCGACCCGCACAAGCCAGGCAATGCACCAGGGCCACCCCAGCGGTGGCCCTTTTTGATCCTGGGCTGTCCCGGCAGTGTGCGCCGCCGCAATCCGGGATGGCTCCTGTTTGACAACACAGCCCCAATATACTATACTCAATATACTATACTAGGGTATAGTATATTGGATCAGGCCAACCGGCCCTACCGCGACGAGGATGTGCCATGCCATTGTATGAGTTTGTCTGCCAGGCTTGTGGCAGCCCCTTCGAAAAACTGTTGAGCTTTTCCCAGGCGGATCAACCGCAGACCTGCCCGCGCTGCGGCGACGTGCACAGCCGGCGCAAGCTTTCGACCTTTGCCGTCGGCGGCGGCACGCCGTCGCCGACCGCAGCACGCCCGGCCTCCAGCCCCTTCACCTGAGCAGGCTCTTGCTAGGCAAACGGTCGTTTGCCTTCACACAGGCCGGCCGCCACAGGGCCGGCCTGCCTGTATGCAGCTTGCGTACACAAGACAGGTACGCCACACGTCTGCGCCCCACCTGGCGCAGCCAGGATGTAAACCTAGGTGGGGAGGAACCATGCCCCCAGTCCAGTCGGAAAACGTCAAACGCCAGATTCAGCAGCGGCTCAGCCGCATCGAAGGCCAGGTGCGCGGCGTCCAAAAAATGCTCGACGACGAGCGCGAATGCCGCGAAATCCTGCAGCAGTTCAACGCCATCCTGGCCGCTGTCCAAACCACCACCGATCTGTTTGTGCGTACCTATGCCAAAGAATGTCTGCTGAACATCGAGACAACAGAGACGCGCGACCGTGAAGCTATGATCGACCAGTTGCTCGATCTCATGGTCAAAGCGCGCCCCTAAGGATAGATTAGGATCAAAGCAAGTAGATCAAGGAATAGACCATGGCTCCTGAAAAAAGCGCCCGTGTCGTCTGGCAAGGGCAAGGCAAAGAATTTCGCGCCCAACTCTCCGCCGGTTTCGAATACACCATGCACGCGCCTGCCGACGCCAACGGCGGCACGCCGATGGACTACCTGCTGGCCGGTGTGGCAGGCTGCACCGCCATCGACGTGATCGGTATCCTGCAAAAGAAGCGCCAGAACGTCGTCGGGCTGGAGGTCCAAATCCACGGAACCCAGGCCGAAACCGCGCCCAACGTCTTCACCAAAGCGCACATCACCTACATCGTGCGCGGTGAAAATATCAGCCCTGCCGCCGTCGAGCAGGCCATCGAGCTGTCCGAAACCAAATATTGCTCGGCCAGCATCATGTTCCAGCGCTCCGGCACCCAGGTCACCACTGAATACCGCATCGAAGAGACAGCCCCAGCCGGCGCTGCCCTGTAATGCAGACGGGCGATCCCCCCGCCAATCAGATATGAGTCATCCCGAACTTGCGTGTGCTGCGCCGCCGGGGGATCGTTACAGCGTAAAGCAAACTTCCTGGCATTGCTTCGGCTGCACTACACTGGAGAAAAGCCGGTTTACTGCGTCCCCGTCTCATTTCTTGCCTGCTGCGTTGCCGGATTGATGCGAGATCGGCGCTTTGGTATACTGGGGGCATGATGCCCAGCCCTCAAGACCGGCCTACCTACGCAACGCTCGACGAGTGGATCGCACAGGAGGCGATCCCCTTTTCATTCGAGGCCCCCGAACGCTTTGACGCCGCCGTCGCCAAGCTGGTCGCCGCGCTGGGCGGCGCGGTGGCATTGTTGGGTTTGGGTGAGGCGCTGCACGGCGGCGAGGAGATTCTCCTCCTGCGCAACCGGCTCTTTCAGCACTTGGCGGAGGCGCACGGTTACAGCGCCATTGCCGTCGAGAGCAGCTTCCCGCGGGGGCACGCCGTGAATGAGTTTGTGGCGGGCCGCGGCGGGGACTCCTATGCGGCGGTGCAGGAGGCGGGGTTCAGCCATGGCTTCGGGCAGCTTGACGCCAACCGAGAGTTGGTGGAGTGGATGCGGCGCTATAACGCCGACCCGACCCATGCCGTCCCGCTCCGCTTCTACGGCTTTGACAGCCCGACCGAGATGATGTTCGGCGACAGCCCGCGCCATGTGCTGCATGTGGTGCTCGACTACCTCGCCGCGCTGGACAGCGCCAAAGGCGAGGAGCATCGCGCCCGCGTCGACGCACTGCTGGGCGATGATTCCGATTGGGAAACCCCCGCGGCCATGTTTGACCCCGCGCAGGCCGTGGGTCTTTCACCGCGGGCCGCGTCACTGCGGATCGCAACTGAAGACCTGGTGACCGAGCTTTGGGTGCGCCGTCCTGAGTTGGCAGCGCAGAGCGGCGAGGCGCAGTATGCGGAAGCGCTGCACTACGCTTCATTGGCCCGGCAGTTGCTGAACTATCACGCCGAGTTGGCGCGGCCGTCGGATGAACGGATCGCCCGCGCGCTGGGGCTGCGCGATGCCATGATGGCGGACAACCTGGCCTATATTGTGGCGCGCGAGCACGGCCGCGGCAAGGTGTTGGCCTTTGCGCACAACAGCCATCTGCAGCGCGGGCAGGCGCAGTGGCAACTGGGCGCGATCCACAACCGATGGTGGCCGGCGGGCGCGCACCTGCACGCGATCTTCGGGCCGCGCTATGCCGTGATCGGTTCGGCAGTGGGTGTTTCGGCGGCCAATGGTATCGGCCAACCCGAAGCGGGCACGCTGGAGGCACGGCTGACCGCCGCGCCGGGGCCGGCACGTTTTATCCCCACGCACAGGGGCCAAGGGCTGCCCACCGCGGCCATCGCCGGGCTGCCGGCGCGCACCGCCAGCGCCAAGAACTCAACCTACTTTGCACTCACGCCGCAAAGCATCGCCGATTTCGACTGGCTGGCCGTCCTCGATACGGCGACCTACAGCCGTGGGGGGCCGCCGCTGCCCTAAGCAGGGGCCGCTGAACCCAAAGTATAAACGCTTCAACCCTAGAGAGACTTTGCATGCAACCGATTCGACTGGGCGTGATCGGCGCTGGCCTGATCTGGATTCGCCGCCACCAACACACGCTCGCCACGCTGCAAGATGCCTTTGTCCCCGTCGCCTTTGCCGACCCCAGCCCGGAACGCCGCGCCCAGGCCGCCGAGAGCTATCCCGACGCCATGGTCGTCGCCAGCCATGATGAACTGCTGGCGCTGCCCAAAGTGGATGCCGTTTTGGTGTTGACGCCGATCGCGCTCAATGCGCCGGTGGCGCTGGCCGCGCTGCACGCCGGCAAAGACGTGATCATGGAAAAGCCGATCGCACGCTCGGCGTCGGAAGGCACGCATCTGGTCGAGATGGCACGGCAGTTGGGCAGACGGCTCTACGTCACCGAGCAGATGGGCTATCGTCGTGGCGAAGAGATCCTGGCGGAGATCATCGCCTCCGGCGAGATCGGCGACCTGGTGATGTGGGAACGGGTAGAGCATCTGGAGGGCGACAAGGCCCAAGGCCCGATGAGCTTTGCCTCGACGCGCTGGCGCAAGGAGGCCGACTTCCCGCTGGGCACGCTCTTTGACGGCGGCATCCATGTCATCGCCGCGCTGACCAAAGTCTTTGGCCGGCCAGAGCGGGTCTGGGCCACAGGCAAAAAGCTGGGCGAGGACTATGGCGAGTTCGACCACGTCGCCATGCTCTTTGCCTATGCCAACGGCAGCACCGGCATGTTGAGCCATTCCAGCCGGCTTGCGCCCGACCGCAACCACTTTACGGTCTATGGATCGGCAGGCTCGATCGCCGTGGAATGGAAGCAGTTGACGGTGATCAAACAGGGGCAGGCGGCGCGCGTGGTCGACCTGCCCGACGACGACGCCAATCTCACGATGTGGCGTGCGCTGGCCGATGGCTTCCACACGGGCAGCACCCCGGCCTACACCGCCGAACGCGCCTTGCAGGATGTGCTGATCTTGGAAAGTGTGGACCGCGCCATCCATCAGAACCAGGTCGTCGCCGTGGGCGAGCCGCAGCCGTTGGGCCATGGCTACGAGTAGCGCCCATGTGCGATTGACCCTAACCACCCTCAACCTACCTAACCTCAATCTACCCAAGCCAACAGGGGGCGCAGCATGAAACAGCAGACCAAGCCGGCGACGGCACAGAATGGCGCGGCAGCCGGCGCGCAACAGATGCTAGAAGAGTTGAAGAACTTCGACACCCCGTCGATCACCAACGTCGTGGCGACCTATCC
>QEUY01001070.1 GCA_003577365.1 Chloroflexota bacterium
GCCAGCCTGACCGACGGGGGGCGCATCACCGGCGCGTCGGTCTGGGCCACGGTGGTGACGCCGCTGGGCAGCACCTATTATGTGCAGCTTTTTGACGACGGTCTGCACGGCGACGGCGCAGCCAACGACGGCCTCTATGCCAACACCTTCTACAAGACCGGCGTGGCGGGCAGTTCATCCGGCGCAGGCTCCTACAACGTCACCGTGACGGCGACCGGCTACAGCGGCATCGCAGGCAGCTTTACACGCCAGAAGATCCTGGGCTTCTTTATCTACAGCAGCGGCGACGACGACGGCGACGGGCTGCCCAACGAGTATGAGCAGCGCCACGGCGGCGACCGCACGACCCTCGACCCCTATGGCGACCCCGACGGCGATGGCCGCACCACCTATGATGAATGGCAGGACGGCACCGATCCGCTGGACCCAGACAGCGACGACGACGGCGAGTCCGACGGCTCTGAGGTCAACCGCGGCGCCGACCCGCTCGACCCGTCCAGCGGCGGCGTCGAACCGACCTGGGCGGTGGCGTATCCGGGCATCAATAAGGTCTTTGTGCGCTATGCCCCGCGCGCCGAGTATGGGCTGGTTCAGATCTACCGCAGCGAGTCTTTTAACGGCCCCTACAGCTTCTTGGCCGAAGACCTGGCTCCCAGCGGGATGGTGACCGACACGACCGCGCTCAACGGCCGCGAGTATTGCTATTACGCCATCGGCATCACGCCGGTCGGCGCACAGTCCGCCCCGCTGACGCCGTCATGCGCCACGCCCAAGGAGGACCCGTGGCCGCCCGAAGGTGGGTTCTTGATCAACGGCGGCGCGACGCGCACGCTTTCGCCCAATGTTCAGCTGACCATCTTCGCCTCGGATGCGGTCTCCCCGCACACCGACGAACCTGGCCCGCTGGACAACATCATGCTGCCCCCTTCCTCCAGCGCCACACAGGTGACGGAGATGCGGATCAGCAACCGCGGCGATATGCAGGGCGCGCAGTTTATCCCGTTTGCGACCTCCAAGCCGTGGAAGCTCGGCCAATCGTCGGGGCTGGCGACGGTCTATATGCAGTTCCGCGACGCCGCCGGCAACGTCTCGGCCATTGTGCCGAACAGCATTTTTGTGGGACAGGGGCCTGGCCTGCCGGAGACGGCAATCCATATCCCGTTCCTTGCCAAGCCGTAACCTCTTCTCTGTTCGACGGGTAACCGGCAGAGATTCAAGCACAGGGGACCGCGGCAGAGATTCAAGCACAGGGGACCGCCGCTGTCCCCTGTGCTTTGACGGCAGCGTTCCCCTGGTATCCACGCGGGGAAATCGACCCCCTACTCCCCACTGCCTCTCACGAAGTGGGCGCACAGCGCCACTGCCCACTGTCTATCTGCCCCATCAATTCGCCCAGGTTCTCCAGGATCAACGACGGCGCGGGGCGCGCCGCGGCGGCTTCGGCGCGCGTGGTGACACCCGTCAGCACCAGCGCCGTCGCCATGCCCGCATCATGCCCCATCTGCATATCGGTCTCCAGCCGATCCCCGGCCATGAGACAGCGCGCCGCGGGCAGCCCCAACCGCTCCAACGCGACCTGTAAGATCAGCGGCGACGGCTTGCCGGCAATCAGTTCCGGCGTGCGCCCGGTGATATGGGCGTAGGCGGCGATGGTCGCGCCGGCGTCGGGCACATCGCCGCCCGGCATGGGACAGCTCTTGTCGGCGTTGGTGGCAAAGTAGCGCGCCCCGCGGCGCAGTGCTTGATAGACCGTGTTGAGCTTGCGGTAGTCGAGCGTGCGATCCAGCGCCACGACCACGGCGTCGATCCCGTCGGGCTGGATCACGCCCAGCGGGTTCTGTTCCAGCCACTCCGCACGGTCGTTGACCACCGTCAGCCCATGGCTGCGCAGTTCGGCCAGGAAGTTGGCCTCGCCGATCACATAATAGCGCAGGCCGGGCGCGTGATGGGCCAGGGTGTGCGCCAACACAAAGGCCGAGGTGATCACATCGTCCTCGGTGGCAGGGATGCCCAGGCGGGTGAGCTTGTCGGCATAGGTGCGCCGCGCGTCCACGGGTTTGTTGCTCACAAACAGCACCCGTTTGCCGCGGGCGCGCAGGTCGGCAATGGTCTGCGCCGCGCCGGGCAGCAGATGGTCGCCCAGATAGACAGTGCCGTCCAGGTCAAAGATAAAGCCGTCGAGCGTAGCAAGGCTGGGTTGGGTGTGCATAGGGTTCAAATCACCGCAAAGGTCGCAAAGGGCGCAAAGCCCAGAAGAAAATGGAGAATGGTGTCGAGCAGTATACTGTGTGGCAGGGCGCTTGGCCTAACCCTATGCGCCGGATGACGCATTTTGGTGTACAATTTCCCCATATCCTTCTCCCATCGCGCCGCGCTAGGAAGGTCACGCCATGCGCCCCAAC
>QEUY01000105.1 GCA_003577365.1 Chloroflexota bacterium
AACCATCCACGCACGCGCCGGCTCTGGAGCGGGGAGGATGCAACGTGGAGGATGCAGCGCGGGATAGGCTATGCACAATCTCTTTTGGTCGGTTCTGATTCTTTTTGCGATCGCGGCGCTGCTGCGGCTCGACTGGGTCTACTACCTGGTCTATGTGGTGGGGGGCGTGTGGGTCTTCAGCCACTGGTGGATCCGCCGCGCCTTTCGCAAGCTGCGCGTGCAGCGCGCCATGCTGACGCGCGGCTTTGTGGGCGAGCGGCTGACGGTGCGGCTGCAACTGGAGAACAAAAGCTGGCTGCCGCTGCCCTGGCTGCTGCTCGACGACCGCGTGCCGCTCGACCTCAAGGAAGTCGACAGCTATCGCGCCGTGATCGCGGTGGGCGGCAAGTCGCATGTCGAACATGAAGAGGTGCTGCACTGCAAACGCCGCGGCTATTATCCCGTCGGCCCCTTGACGCTGACCACCGGCGACCTCTTTGGCTTTGCCGAAGCTTCCTGGCAAGAGTCCGCCCCAGTCTATATAACGGTCTATCCCCAGGTGGTGCCGCTGCACACGTTGGGGCTGCCCAGCCGGTCGCCCTTTGGCGTGCTCGCCAGCCGCCAACGCCTCTTTGAAGACCCCAACCGCATGGCGGGGGTGCGCGACTACGCCAGCGGCGACAGCATGCGCCGCATCCACTGGAAGGCCAGCGCCCATGAAGACACGCTCTTGGTCAAGAAGTTTCAGCCGGCGATCGCGCTCAACGTAGCCATTGTGCTGGACCTCAACCGCCAGGCCTACCCCATCAGCGGGCTGGTCGGCGCCAGCGAATGGGCCATCAGCGTGGCGGCGTCGGTCGCCAGCTATGTCGTCGACCAGCGCCAGCCAGTAGGGCTGATCACCAACGGCATGGACTCGGTGACCGGCGCAACCACGCTGCCCATCCCCACCCGTCAAGGTCAGGGCCATCTGATCGCCATCCTGACGGCGCTGGCGCGCGTGCAGATCCAAGACGTGGCACAGCCGCTGGCCGAATGGCTGCCGCGGCGCATCGCCGACCTTGAATGGGGCACGACGCTGGTCGTCGTCGCACCCAAGGTGAACGACGACGACCTGTGGATGCTGCACGGCGCCTATCGCCGCGGGTCGAATGTCGTGGCGCTGGTCTGCACAGCGCAGCCCGACTTTGACCGGATGCGCGCCCAAGGCGAAAAGCTGGGTGTGCGCCTGCACCGCACGATCTGGGAAAAAGACTTGGCTGCTGTATAGCGCCTACAGCCAGGCAAAGCGAGCAATTCTATGGCAGAGACCCCAATCCCAACCACGGGCATTGAACCCGGCCCGCCGCCCATAACTCCGGTCGACCTCTATGACCGGCCCTGGATGCAGTCGGTGCTGCGCCCGCTCCTCATCGCCATCATGGCGGGCTGTTTGGTGCTGGCGCTCTTGGCTTTTATCCGCCGCCTTGCGCCCGACCTGCCGGCGTTCTATACGCAGTTGTTGGTCGTGGTGGGCATGGCGGCCTCGGCCATCGGCAGCATCACCACCACCTGGCTGGCCCAGCCGGGCCAGCGCGGCAAGCGCAATATTGGCTATCGCGCCGCCGAACTGGCGCTGATCCTCATGGTGACGCGCGTCTCGATCTGGCTGGTGGAGGGCGCGTGGCCGGGCATCGAACAGTTCTTTGTGCGCCCGGTCGATTCGCTCTTGGACGGCTATTTTCTGGCCGGGCTGCTGGTGGTCTTTCTGGCCTGGGTCATGTCCACCAGCATGACCGAAGACCTGCTGGCGATGGCGCTGCAGCCCGACGACCTCTATATGACGCGCACCTTTGGCGACCGCTGGCAGGACACGGCGCGGCCCGTCTACACCGACCGGCCCGCCATTCTGCGCCGCTTTGTGGCGCGCTGGGTGGCGGGCGGCATCCTGCTGATCCTCCTGGCCGCGGGGTCGCGCCTTGAGCTGCCGGAGAAGGGCTTTCTCGGCATCATCCGCCAACACATCGACCCCACCGTGATCACGGCCATCATCGTCTATTTTTTGCTGGGGCTGGTGTTGATCAGCCAGGGACAGCTTGCGCTGCAGCGGGCGCGCTGGACACTGCAAAAGACGCCGAGCGCGGCCAGCGTGCTGCGCAACTGGCCTGTCTATGCGCTGGGGCTGATCCTGCTGGTCGGCGTGGTGGCGGCGTTGATGCCGCTGGGCGGCACCTTCTGGCTGGCGCAGATCCTGACTACCATCATCACCACCGTCTATTTTGTGCTCTTTGGCATCTTCCGCTTTTTTCTCTCGCTCTTTTTGCTGCTCGTCTCCTGGCTGACCGGCGAGCCGGCGGAGACACCGCCGCCCCCCCCGCCGCCGCAGCAGGCCGCCATGCCCGAAACGCTGCCTGCCGCCGAGTCTACCCTGCCGCCCTGGGCCGGGGGTGCGGTCTTCTGGCTGCTCACGGCGCTGCTCTTGGGCTATGCCGCCTATATCTATTTCAGCGGCAAGGGGTTTACCTTTGCCTGGGCCAGACAGCTTTGGCAGATGCTGCGCGAACGCTGGCAGCAGTTGTTTGGCGCTTACCAAGGCTGGCAGGCAGAGCGGCTGCGGGCCGCGCTGGCGCGCAACCAGGCACAGGGCCAGAGCGCCGCGCGCGGGCTGCCGGGCTGGCTGCGGCTGCGCAACCTCGACCCCCAGCGCCAGATCCGCTATTATTACCTGTCGATCCTGCATCACGCCGGCCAGGCGGGGCTGCCGCGCCAGGAATCGGAGACGCCGCTTCACTATGCGCCGCGGCTGGCCGCGCGGCTGGAGGCCGACGAAGCGGGACAAGAGGCGATCCGCGAGCTGACCGAGGCCTTTATCGACGTGCGCTATGCGGGCGACGCAGTGCCCCCGGCGCGGCTGGCGCAGACCAAGGCTGTTTGGGAACAGATCAAACGCTTACTGCGATTGTAGCCAATCCCACCTTCAGCCAAAAATCTTTCCTTGACGCCCCCACTTGACCCTGTTATAATCAGACTGGAGGGAAAGGGTATTCTCCCTGCCCATTTCTGTTTATTTAAGGGAGGACGCGTTATTCCCGCACCATTCCTTCGGCCTAATTTTTTGGAGTGACTCGATGATGTCAGACGCGCATGAATTCAACGCAGAGATGGACGACGCGCAGCAACTGGGCGGGGAGCAACCGGCCTCGGATCTTGAATTGTTTGAACAGTATCTGGAGCAAGATCTCGACCTGGACCTGCCCGGGCGGGGCGATCTGCGCGAGGGGGTGATTGTCGAGATTCGCCCAAGCGAGCTGCTGGTCAATGTCGGCAGCAAGCGCGATGGCGTTGTACCCCAGTCGGATCTTGCGCGCCTGGACCAAGAATATGTCAAGAGCCTGCGCGAAGGACAGACGGTGGATGTCGTCATCAGCAAACAGCCTGACGACGACGGCATCTTTGTCCTGAGCATGGCCGATGCCTTGCAGCAGCGCGACTGGATCACCGCCCAAGAACTGCTGGAAAACGGCGCGATCACCGTCCACAAGGTGGTGGGCTATAACAAGGGCGGCTTGACTGTAGAGTTCAACCACCTGCGCGGCTTTGTGCCGGCCTCGCACATTGTCGATATGCCGCGCAACCTGTCGGAAGAGCAGCGCCGGGCCGAGTTGGAAAACCGCATCGGGCAGAAGATGCGCCTCAAGGTGATCGAGGTGGAGCGCCGCCGCCGCCGCCTGGTCATGTCCGAATCGCTGGCCGAGCGCGAATATCAGGCGCAGCGCCGCGAAGAGTTGTTCAAGACGCTCAACGTCGGCGACATCATCACCGGCGAAGTTCGCAGCCTGCGCCCCTTTGGCGCCTTTGTGGATATCGGCGGGGCCGACGGTCTGCTGCATGTCAGCGAGATCGGCTGGTCGAACATCAACCACCCGCGCGAGGCGCTGGAGGTGGGCGAGACCATCGACGTGCAGGTGATCCGTATCGATCCCGATAACCAGCGTATTGCCCTCAGCCGCAAACGGCTGCTGCCCAACCCGTGGGATACCGTGGAGGAGCGCTATCATCCCGGCGACGTGGTTCCGGCCACGATCACGCGTGTGGTGGATTTCGGCGCATTCGCCGAGTTGGAGCCGGGGATCGAAGGGCTGATCCACATCAGCGAACTAGCCGATATCGCCATCGCCGAGCCGCTCAAGACAGTGCGGGTGGGCGATAAGGTTCAGGCCAAGGTGCTGCGCGTCGACCGCAAACGCCAGCGCGTGGGCTTGAGCCTGCGCCAGGCGATGTTCCCCGACAGCCCGGTGGAAGACAGCCAGGAGCGATAGGCGCAGCGTGCCCCGTCCCCTGCGGGGTTTGTCCGACCTAGTGCGCCAGTGCGCCGAATGGTTTGTGAAGCTGCTCGTTATACAGTATACTTCGGGGGTTTGAGGTATACTGTATTTGTTTGCGTAACTGGTTTGCGTGCCCTGCCTTAGTGCTGGTCTCATCCATGGTAGGGACAGGCCCCCGTGCCTGTCCGTGGGCGCGGCAGACGGGCCGCCACGGGGGGCGGCCCCTACTTGCGAGATCAAACACTTAGCGAGCGCGCAAGAAGGCGGAACCTTGCGCCCGCCGGCTGATCAAGGCCGGTTGATGCGTGTGGCCGGCCAGCGTTCATCCGGAGAGGGGGTGAGTCCAATTAGCGTAGAACTGCGACCTGGTGAGTCTCAGGAGAGCATCCTGAAGCGATTCCGCAAGGCGGTCGCCGAAGCCCGCATTCTGCCCATTGTCCGGCAGAAGCGCTGGTTTACATCCAAGAGCGAGGTCAAGCGCATCAAGCGCCAGAAGGCGATCCGCAAGTCCCAGCGAGGCGTTGGGCGGCGGGCCGCCTAGGAATGCCAAACAGGAGCGGCCCAGCGATCCGTTGGGGTGCGGTGGGCATTCAAAGCGAGGATGAAACACCGGCGAAGGGTTTTGTGACAATCCTTCGCCGGTTGATTTCCTCGTCCGCGAAGTGTAACATCTAAGAACGGAGATACATGTCTGAAGAAACCATTACCTTAGAGGGGAAGATCGTCGATACCCTGCCCAACGCCATGTTCCGCGTGGAGCTGGAGAACGGGCATCAGGTGCTGGCCTATCTTTCCGGCAAAATGCGGAAGTACTACATCCGTGTGTTGTTGGGCGACAAAGTCAAGGTTGAAATGAGTCCCTACGACCTGACACGCGGCCGCATTACCTACCGCTATCGCAACTAGCGACCGGCAGTAGACATCTGAATCAGGGATATATCCTGCCCAACCAAGGCGCATACGCCTCTGTTTGGGCTGTTGGTGCTGGAAAATCTTAACAGGATGAAGGTGGGCCGGCCTGCCCGTGCGCCTGGCGATAGCAAGTGATCGCCTTCCGGGCGACGGACTGCTCGCCGGGGTAGGTGAGCAGCAGCAGCACATCCTCTAACCGTGCCCAAAAGGGCTGAAAGTCGGCGGCGTCTTTGGGCGAACGGGGCAGGGTCTCGTCGCCCACTTTCGCCATCAAGTAATAGTGTTCGGTGCGCCGGTAGTGGTCGCCTTGATAGTCAAACTCGACGACTTGGGTTCCCAGATCGGCGACGACAGCCAGGCCGGCCAGACCGGTCTCCTCAATGGTCTCGCGCAGCGCCGCATCGGCATCGCTTTCGCCCTGCTCCACATGGCCCTTGGGCAGCCGGATCTCGTCGCGGCTGGGGCGATCCAGCAGCAGCATCTGCTCATCATGGATGATAATGCCGCCGGCGGCCACATATTCAATGAGCGGCATAGGCAAGCGTTTTCATATGGCTGTGTGTCGTACAGCGGCGTGCTACGGGCCGGTGCGGGTTGCGCGCAGCTTAGGCGCCGGCGTGAAGATCGAGGCGCATGTTGATAGAAGGCTCGACGTTGAACTCCGGGTTAGATTCAAGGCCGGGATCAAGGCTGGTCGAGACGTCGACATAGAGCTGCTCGGCCAGTTCGCTGCCTAGAATCTGGGTATGCGGGCCGCTGCTGTCGCCGTTGGTCAGGTTGAGCAGTTCCAGCGTGACCGGCCCGTTGAAGGGGGCCAGCTCCACCAGCCTGACGGCCCGCCCCGGCGTCAGCTTGAGTTGGCTGAGATAGCGCAAGATGCTCGGCTCATGGAAGCCCACACGGCGCAGCGTCCCCTGCTGGCCGGGGCGCAACTCCACCAGCGAGAGCAGTGGCTCTTCGGGCATGGCGCCGTCTTTGCGCGGGATGGGGTCGCCATGCGGGCAGTGGGTCGGATAGCCGCACAGCCGGTCCATGCGGTCTTCGAAGGCGGTGCTGATGGCGTGTTCAAGCCGGTGGGCTTCGGCTTCGACTTGGTCCCAGGTGAAGCCCATCACCTGGATCAAAAAGACCTCCGTCAGCCGGTGGCGGCGGATCAACTGCAGCGCAGCCAGCCGTCCTTGCTCGGTCAACGTGACGCCGTCGCTGCTGGATCGCTCGACAAAGCCTGAATCCTGCAGCCGTTTGAGCATGCTGCTGGCCGCGGGCGGCGACACGCACATCGTCTCGGCCAGCGCCGAGGTGGTGACGCGCTCTTGCTTGCCGGCTAGTTTATAGATGGCTGCTAAGTATTCCAGCATGCCATCGGTGGTCAGACCACAAAATGTTTGCATGGGCCAATTTTTATAACAATCCTGATAAAAATCCTGCCTTATTGTACGGGGGATGCGGGCATGTGTCAATTTAATTCAACGCGCTGTCAAAAAAAGCGTGCTAAATGGTCATGGGTAGAAGCGCAAACATGATCTTATGCAAAGTGTTTGCGTTGTATTAGACCTGCCCCACTTCGGAATCTTTTCTACGCTTTGTCACGTCCTATCTGTGTAATCTGTCTTCTATAGAGAACTCGCCACGACCCTTTTATAGGGGTCTGCCGGTAGGGGATAGAGCGGCCTGCGCTGGCGCGCAGGCCGGCAGTGTAGATCAGGGCCGGTCAAGCCGGCTGTATGCAAGCAAGGGGTACTGACCTTTTATCAGTTTATCAGTACAAGGGGAACCATGAGATTCGATCGCTTTACCGAAAAGGCCCAAGAGTCCGCCATGCGCGCCTATGAGATCCTGCAGCGGTACAAGCATACCCAGGTGGACACCGAACATGTCTTCCTGGCGCTGCTCGAACAGAGCGACGGCGCCGTCCCCCAATTGCTGACCAAGTTGGGGACGCCGGTCGACGTTCTGGCGCGCAAGCTGGAGGCGATTCTCGACGGCGCGCCCAAGATGACCTCCGCGCCCTATGGCGCTGCGCCCACGGCGCAGGTCTTTATCACCCCGCGCCTCAAGCGGGTGATGGATGTCGCCAACGAGGAAGCGCGCAAGCTCAACGACGAATACATCAGCACCGAACATATCTTTCTGGGCATTGCCAGCGAGCGCAATACGCCCAGCGCCAATATTCTGCGCGAGGCGGGGCTGACCAAGGAGCAGGTCTACGCCGCCATTGAAGAGCTGCGCAACGGCCAGCGCGTCACCGAACCCAACGCCGAGACCAAATATCGCGTGCTGGAGAAATATGGCCGGGACTTGACCCAGGCCGCGCGTGAGGGCAAGCTCGACCCGGTGATCGGCCGCGACGCCGAAGTGCTGCGCGTGCTGCAAGTGCTGAGCCGCCGCACCAAGAACAACCCGGTGCTGATCGGCGCGGCCGGCGTGGGCAAGACCGCCATCGTCGAAGGGCTGGCGCAGCAGATCGTCAACAGCGACGTGCCCGAACTGCTGTTGGGCAAGCGCGTCATCTCGCTGGACCTGGGTGCGATGTTGGCGGGCACACGCTTCCGCGGCGAGTTTGAGGAGCGGCTCAAGGCCGCCATCGAAGAGGTGCAGCGCAGCGAAGGGGAGATCATCCTCTTCATCGACGAGCTGCACACAGTGGTGGGCGCGGGCAGCGCTGCCGGTGCGATGGACGCATCCAACATGCTCAAGCCGGCGCTGGCGCGCGGCGAGCTGCAGTGCATCGGCGCCACCACGCTCGACGAATATCGCGAGCATATTGAAAAGGATTCGGCGCTCGAACGCCGCTTTGCGCCCGTCTATGTCGACGAGCCGGACGTGGACGACGCCATCGCCATCCTGCGCGGGCTGCGCCACCGCTACGAAGAACACCACAAAGTGGTCTTCGACGACGAAGCCTTGGTGCAGGCGGTCAAGCTGAGCCATCGCTATGTGACCGACCGCAAGCTGCCCGACAAGGCCATCGACCTGATGGACGAGGCCGCGGCCAAGCTGCGCGTGGCGATCTACTCGATGCCCAGCGGCCTGCGCGAGCAGAAGAACAAGCTGGCGCAGTTGGTCAGCGACGAGGAAGAGGCCTGGGCCTCGCGCAATTATGAGACGGCGGCGCAGGTCAAGACCGAGCGTGTGCGCCTCGAAGAGGAGTATAACACGGCGGTGGAGCACTGGCGCGCCGAGAGCGGGCTGGACGAGGTGGTCGAGGCCAAGGATATCGCCGACGTGATCAGCGCCTGGACAGGCATCCCGGTCAGCAGCATGTTGCAGACCGAATCGGAAAAGCTGCTGGACATGGAAGAGGCGCTGCGCAAGCGCATTGTCGGCCAGGAGCGCGCCGTCGAAGCGGTCAGCGACGCCATTCGCCGGGCGCGCAGCGGTCTGAAAGACCCGCGGCGGCCCATCGGCACCTTCCTGTTCCTGGGTCCCACGGGTGTGGGCAAGACGGAACTGGCCAAGGCGCTGGCGGGCTTCCTGTTCGACGACGACGATGCGCTGCTGCGCATCGACATGAGCGAATATCGCGAGCCGCACACGGTGAGCCGTCTCTTCGGAGCGCCTCCGGGCTATGTGGGCTATGACCAGGGCGGG
>QEUY01000106.1 GCA_003577365.1 Chloroflexota bacterium
ACGCGTGCCGCCCGCACCAGGTGGATGCCCGGTGCGGGCGGCAACTAGCGTCTAGGTGGTTGGCGTAACAGCCGCTAACCCGGCGGCGTGGCTCAGGCCAGGCGCGGTTGCAGCAGCCCGTACTGCCCGTCTCTGCGCCGGTAGAGCACGTTCACCCCCTTAGCATCCATATCGTAGTAGACAAAGAAGTCGTGGCCCAAAAGCTCCATCTGGGCGATCGCTTCTTCCTCGTCCATCGGCTCCAGCACAAACTCCTTGCGGCGAATGATGTGGCCGATCTCTTCTTCCTCCAGACCCTCCTCGACCATGGTGGCTGCAAGTTCGGCCTCGGCGCTGACCGCAGCCGAGGCACGGCGGCGCGTCTGCACGCGGCGCCCCTTAAACCGCCGGATCTGGCGGGACATCTTGTCCACCGCCGCGTCAATCGAAGCCAGGATATCGCTCGTCGCCTCCTCGGCGCGCAGGATCTGCCCGTTGGACCAGAGGGTGATCTGGGCGGTGTAACGGTCGTCCGAGGCGCGGGTGTCGTTGTGCGTCAGCTCGACGCGCGCTTCGGAGACCTGCGGGAGAAAACGTTCAAGCTTGCCGGCCTTCTTGTTGACATATTCGCGGATCCAGTCGGTAATCTCGACGTTGCGGCCATGAACGAGAAGTTGCATGGTCAGGCTCCTTTCTAAACGTGAACGGATGCGCTTACGCTCGTCTGCCCCCAGGGGCCGAGGGCAACAGAGCGGCAGAGCATCTAACCGCTGCGCCGGCGAAGTGTGATGCAGGCTCGCATGGGCAGCCTGCCGCGGCGTGTCGGTTAGAGAATGCACCTAGCAGATATCTCATCTGAGGATAAGTAGCCACCTGAACGAGCACTATAACGAGCACTATAACGAGCACTATAACGAGCACTATGTAGACAAGGTTAGCCAGAAGCGCCAGCTTCCGGATAGACCGAGACGAGGTGGACGGGATCGCCTCCACCTGCCCGGCGGGTTGGGTTGGCTTAGTTCGGGTTGGTCAGTCTAGGGCGCCAGACATGCCGTGCGCAGCGCCGCTGAGGGCCGCATATGCCAGGACCGGATGAGACTTCCAGGTAGGCCGTGTTGAGTGGCTCCATGATCGCATTGTAAGGCTCTCGCCTCGGCTTGTCAACTGCCGATCGCGCCCCCCGTTGCACAGCCGTTGTACAATAGGGGAACAAGATGTGCGAGGGTGGAAACCGAATTTCATGGGCGAGGATTTCAGTCGAGGATTTCAGAGGTGAGCAGATGAGTACAAAGCTACGGACATTCTCTTTGCTGCACTACGTAGAGGCCGCCTTGGCGTTGGCTGATTATCGTCGTGACGAGAATGGGGTCGTGATCGCGCAGGCGCCGGATGCGCCGGGGTTTTTTACCCAGGGAGAGACGTTTGAAGAGGCGCGTGCCAATTTGCGGGATGCCATCGAAGGGAATGTATTGCTTGCGCTCCAACTCGGTTTGCCGATCCCTACTATATCCGGGGTAAGCATCGAGGAGCACAATGCCTAGGCTCACGCCGCTGAAGCCCAAGGAAGTGATCGGTAAACTGCGTCGGCTGGGCTATGGAGGCCCTTTTCCCGGTGGACGGCATAGCTGAATGGTACATCCTGGCAGCGGCAAGATCATCTCTATCCCGATCTATGCTGGGAAAGATGTCAGCGTTGGGTTAATTCGAGCAATTATTCGAGAGGTCGAAATTACGCCTGAAGAGTGGCTTGACCTGTGAACTCTTTCTGCCTGCGCGCGTCCTGGCGTCCCAAATAGAGCGCCAGCAAGATCAGCGGCGGCACCAAGATATAGTTGACCCCTAAGGCGACCTGCAGCCCCCAGCCTTCGGCGATCACGCCCGTCCACAACGGCGGAATCATCCCGCCCAGCGTCATTGCCACATTAAGCGTGCCGGTCACGGTCCCTGTCCGGCCTGGGTAGAGGCGCGCGCCATAGGCCAGCGCCGTGGGGAAGAGACCGGAGAGGCTCAACCCGGTGAGAAAGACGCCCACCGCCACCAACAGCGAGTGGATGCCCAGCACCACCAGCGGATAGGTCAGCGTGATGCCCACTGCCAGCAGGAGGAAGATCGTCGCATAGCCGATGCGCTCGACAAAGGCCGCGCACAGAAAACGCCCCAGTGTCAGCGCCACATAGAAGACCGAGATCATGGCGACCGACAGAAAGGTCGAGACGCCCGCTGCGTCACGCATAAAGACGGCAACCCAGCCCAACAGGCTGTAGGCGACGCCGTTGTAGACAAAGGCGATCAGAAACAGCGCCAGAAACGGCCCCGCGCGCAGCATCCCCAGGTCGAGCTTTTGCAAGCCCTCGCTCCGGCGCTCCGCCGAAGCCTTGCCATAGAGCAGATAGGCGGCGATGGCGTAGACCAGCCAGATCAGCCCTGTCCCACCCAGCGCCCAGCGCCACGCCACCCCCTGGTCGATCCAATAGCCGATGACCAGCGGCGACACAGCCGCGCCCGCGCCATAGACCCCGTGCAGCGTGTTGAGCGCCTTGGCGCGTGCGCCCTGGTTGGCGTCGGCGATCAGGGCGTTGATGCCCGTGGCCAGCGCGCCTTGTGCGGCGCTGACCAGGACAAAGCCGCCCACAAAGAGCGGCCAGAAGCGGGCGATCGCCGTCATTCCCAGCGCCGCCGCCAGCAGCAGCGCCGAGACCCAGACCAAGCGGCTGCGCCCGACCTCATCCGAGCCGATGCCCGCCAGCAGATTGCCCAGGATGCCGCCGACCGAGCGCGCCGGAAAGATCACCCCGATCGCAGCCAAGGTCAGCCCGGCGGCGACAAACTCGTCGGTCAGCAGCGGCATGACCGAAGGGACGAGCACGGCGGCGGTGCCGATCAAGAGATAACCGGCAAGACCCAAGAGTGTGAGGCGACGGTTCAAGCGGTTTTATCCAATCGTTTGGCTGGGATATTCTCTGCCGATGGTGGCGAGGATTGCCTCACCTTGGCTCAGGAGCAGCGTAAGCAGTTGAGCCACGGCTGCGGCTATCATGGCGCTGCCTGCAAGATAGTTTGGATGGCCTGTACAATACGCTCGGGGTGCTCGAAGAGCACAAAATGCGAGCCTTGAACGAATACGACCCGGCCGCGCGTCGAGAGCCGGGCCAGGTGGTCAAGCGACGCCGCCAGGTCGGGGCGCGGGGCCGCCCCCCGATAGGCCGCGATGATCACCACCGGCCAGGCATCCCACGCCTGCGGCGTCGCAGCCAACGTCACCGCGCGGATCGTCTCCGGCAGCGCCTGGGTCTCCTCGACGGAGGCGCGCATGCTCTGGGGATTGTAGAGAAAACCGGCGCGCTGCGCAAGCTCCGGCGGGGGATCCGAGCCGCCAAAGAGCAGCCCCATCCACCCCAGCTTGCCGAGCAAGCGCACCCCGCCGACGCGCGCCAGCGCGCCGATGAGCCGCCGGAGCGCCGTCAGCGCGGCCACAAACATAGGCGAGGCCTCGGCCAGCAGCGGCGGTTCGACCAGCACAAGACCGGCGACCGCTTCGGGGTAGGTGTGCGCAAAGAGCCGGACGCGGTTGACGCCGGAAGAATGCCCGACCAGAATGTAGGGCGGCGGCTCGCCGGCATTGTGCAGCAGCGTATAGAGTTCCTCCACGCTCTTCTGGTCGCTGCGGGGCGGTGGCCCTGGGTCGCTCCACGCGATCCCGGCGCGGTCATAGCTGCACACGCGCGCGCGGCGCGCCAACGGCTCCTGCACCCGGACCCAGACCAGGCTGGAGTCGCCCAGGCCCGAATCGAGGACGACGACCGGCGCGCCGCGTCCGGTGCAGTTGAGGTGCAGCCGGTAGCCGCCGACGTCGACGAGCCTGCCGGGCGGCGGATAGCGTTGGGCGTCGCCGCGCGCCGCCCGCGCCTCATAGGTGGCCCCGGCGATGAGCAGGAGCACAAGCAGAAACAGCGCGAGCAAGAGTCCCATGCGGGTTTTGCTCCGATGCGGTTTACGTGCGCTGACCCTAGACATGCTATAAGCGAGGCCCAGTGTATGCTCGACCTCATGCAGGTCGAAGCGTGCTCAGGCGGGTGTCGCCTGTGCCGGCGTTGCGTGCCGCTGCTGCCATTCCTCGGCCAGCAGCCCCATCATGACCAGGTCGTCATAGCGCCCATCGCTCCACACATGGGCGCGCAGCCGAACCAATTTCCCTTGCAACATGGCTGCTCCTGATCCGGCCCAATGATGGTTTGCGATGATGATTCTCGATAATGGCTGAACGGCCCCTGATGGCCGCCTGGACGACAGCGTCAGGTGTTCATAGTATAGCTCACGCATTTGGCGCTTGACACGCGCTCAACTTTGGTGTAGTTTGACTACATTCAATGCAGTAGCAGCGCGTTGAATGTAGGTGGCAAGCGGCACGGTTGCATCATCCCCTCGCTGCATCCAGCGCACCGCAGGCTGGTTGAGGAGTCCACAAGGAGTTTGCCATGTCCACAGAGCAGAATTTTACCGCGTTCCGCCAGATCGTCGAGGAGGCTTTTAACAAGGGCAACTATGCCGTGCTGGCGCAGTATATCGATCCGGATTTCGTCGAGCATCAATTTGGGCTGCATTCGACCATTCCAGGGCTGCAGCAGGACATCGAGGGGCTGCGCCGGGCCTTTCCCGATTTCAACTTGACCATCGAGGAGATGGTGGCGGACGGGGATAAGGTCTGGGTGCGGATGACAGGACGCGGCACCAATCGCGGCGGGTTTATGGGGCCGCCCAACGGCAAGTCGTTTGAGGTCGCCATCTTTGACGAGTGCCGCTTCAAGGACGGGCTGATGGTCGAACACTGGGGGTCGCCCGACCGCTTTGCGCTGCTGGCGCAGTTGGGGCTGCTGCCGCGGTCGCAAACCACTCAGGCTTGATCGCCGCTGCTGAGAACGGTCTGCCCGAACCTTGTTGGCGACTATCCCGCTGCGGTCCTCCTGCCGTTATCCTGCTCCCGCGTTTCAGGATGGGCGCAAAAAAGAGGTTAGCTGCCTGCCGGCGCGCTTGCGATGGCGGCAGGAGCGCGGCTCGCGGCTCCGTCCAGCACACGCAGCACGACGCGCGCATAGCGTTCCAGCGCGCCCCGGTCGGGGTGTATCTGCGCCAAGGCGCTGAGGTTGAAGAGCGCCAAGAGCAGATAGCGCGCCACATCGGGGGACGGGTCAGCCAGCGTGAAGCGGCCCTGTAGGACCGCATGGTCTAAGAAGCCGGTAAAGAGCGCCGTCAGTTCGTTCAGATAGGCGCTCAGAAAGGCCGCCACCGGCGGTTTGTTCAACCCCAGTTCCACGGCGGCGCGCAGCGTCAAGGAGCCATAGGGCAGTTCTTCGCTCAGCAACTGGTCGATGGTCTGGGTAAACAGCCCTTCGATCGTGGCGCGGGGGTCCACCGAATCGGCCAACTGGCCGCGGATGCGCGCCCACTCGATCCGGCTGTGCCGGGCCAGCGCCAACATAAAGAGCGCATTCTTGTCGCCAAAGGTGCTGTAGAGGCTGCTGCTGCTCACGCCGAGATGGGCTATCAGATCGCGAATTGAAGTCGCCTCATAGCCCCGGCGGCGAAACAACTCCATCGCCTGTTCGATCACCTGATCTTCGTCAAACGCCTTGATGCGCGGCATACATCCACTATACCACATTTTGGAACGATCGTAGCATCATGTGGTATACTTTGCCACTTTGCGGTGAATTTCTCCCCTATGTCCAAAGTTCGCGTAGGACATGCGCCGCCATCTTGGGCGTGCGTGCCCGTGTAAAGACACCCTTCATGTTCAACCCGCCGACGCGCATCACCCCTTGCACGGCGGCGAAGTCGGCATAGTTCCAGACCTGCATCCCGGCCACAAAGGGCTTGCGCGCCGCGATCTCCAGATGGCCGCGGATATAGTTGGCCTGATATTCCTCGGTCCACATCACGGCAGGGTGGCCGTGCAGCCCGGCGAGCGTATCCGCGCCGAACTCGGTCACGATAATGGGTTTGTGGAACAGCGCCCCGGTGTCGTCGAACTCCTTGTCCAACGCTGCCAAGCCCTTATCCAACTCGCCGCCATAGACATACCAGCCCCAGTAGCGGTTGAGACAGATCACGTCGCATGCTTCCATCCACGAAGGGGGGCCGCCCATCACGCCGGCCAGCGTCACCAGCCGCGTCGGGTCCAGGTCGCGCGCCTGGCGCAGCAGCGTGTTGAGGAAATCGCGGCCGCGCGCCACCGAGTCATCCTCCGCCGCGCCGCCCGCGGCGATGTTGAGGGTAGCGGGCAGCGGCTCGTTGGCGACGCTCCACATGATCACGCTGGGATGGTTCTTGTCGCGCGCGATCAACTCGTCAAGCTGGCGGCGTGCGATGGCGAGCCGCGCTGCGGTGTTCTCTTCGTTTTCAAACTGCAAGCTGACCGTCGGGATCTCGTCGATGATCAGGAAGCCGGCGCGGTCGGCAAGCTGCATCTCCTCTTCGCTGTAGGGGTAGTGCGCGCGCTCGCTAGACACTCCCGCTGGCGTGTGTCCATTCGGTGGGTGCGCGCCGCTTTGGTGACGCGCGTTCCGCATGATGCGTGCAGCAAAGGCGGCCCGCGTGATAAAGTATGTTTAGACAGGGTGAGCACACTCGGCCTGATACATTCGCTTGCGCAATACATTGGCTTGCGCATAAAGTCTCATGCATGGCCGGCGGCGTCTGCAGCCGGTTCTGCACCTGGGCGGGTTTTCCGCCGTCGAATTTGGAGTTTAGACTATGGCTGCACGTTCCCCCTCCACACTTCCCCCCACCCAGACCCAGGCAGCGGATCGAGCCGCTGCTGCGGGGCTGTCGGATGCATCAAATGCAGGGGTGACCATCACCTGGCATGCCCTCGACCTCGACGACCTGCTGGCCCGGCTCAACACCTCCCCACAGCGCGGCTTGACATCGCAGGAGGCCGCCCAACGTCTGGCCCGCTATGGGCGCAACGAACTGCGCGAGAAGCCTCGCCCTGGCTTCTGGCAGTTGGTGCTGGCGCAGCTCAACAACTTTGTCGTCATTTTGCTGATCGTCGCCTCGCTCATTTCGGCGCTGCTCGGCGATTGGGTCGAGGCCGGCGCGATCATGTTGATCGTCGTGCTCAACGCCGTGCTGGGCGTGGTGCAGGAACGCCGCGCCGAAGAGGCGCTGGCCGCGCTCAAAAAGCTGGCCTCGCCCGAAGCGCAGGTTCTGCGCGATGGCTCGCGCCAGTCGATCCCCGCCGCCGAACTGGTGCCCGGCGATGTCGTCTTTTTAGAGGCGGGCAACTATGTGCCGGCGGACATGCGGCTGGTCGAGGCCGTCAACCTGCGCGTGGAGGAGGCCGCGCTCACCGGCGAATCGGTGCCGGTGCAGAAAAACGCTGCCCTTATCCTCGACCAAGATGCGTCGTTGGGCGACCGCAAAAACACGGTCTTTATGGGCACGGTCGTCGCCTATGGCCGCGGGCGTGGGCTGGTGGTCGATACCGGGATGCGCACGCAGTTGGGGTTGATCGCCGATATGCTGCAGAGCGTCGAGAACGAAGAGACCCCGTTGCAGCGGCGGCTCGACCAACTGGGCAAGACGCTGGGCTGGGGCGCGCTGGCCGTCTGTGGCGTCGTCTTTTTGATGGGCCTGCTGCGCAGCGGGCTGTGGACGCAGGGCTTCACGCCGGAGACGCGCGACGCCCTGGTCGAAAGCTTTATGATCGCAGTCAGCCTGGCGATTGCCGCCGTCCCCGAAGGGCTGCCCGCCGTGGTGACGATCAGCCTGGCGCTGGGGATGCGCGAGATGGTGCGCCGCCATGCGCTCATCCGCCGGCTGGCCTCGGTGGAGACGCTCGGCTCGGCCACGGTGATCTGCTCGGACAAGACCGGGACCCTGACGCAAAACGTGATGACCGTCACGCGGCTGTGGATCGACGGCGAGTTCGTCGAGATCACCGGCAGCGGCCACGAAGCGGTGGGGGAGTTCCGCATCCAGGGCAAGCCGATCGACCTGGCGCGCCATCCCGGGATCACGACCGCGCTCTGGGTGGGCGTCTTGAACAACGACGCCCAACTGGAGCCGGTGGAGACCAACGGGCGGCCTGCCTATCGCATCATCGGCGACCCGACCGAAGGCTCGATCCTGATCGCTGCGGCCAAGGCAGGCGTCCTGCAAGAGACGCTCAACGCCGCCTATCCGCGCCGCCAGGAGATCCCCTTCGACTCGGCGCGCAAACGCATGGTCACGATCCATTCGGTCGAAGCGCCGGTCGCCGGCGACAGCTCACCCTTCCACGATGCCTCGCAACTGCGCTGGAAGGTCGTGGAGGTAAAGGGCGCGCCCGACGTGGTGCTGCGCCTCTGCTCGCGCGTGCAGACCATGGACGACGAGACTTGGCCGCTGGACGAGCCGGCGCGCGCCGACATCTTGGCGGCCAACGACAGCATGACCCAGGACGCGCTGCGCGTGCTGGGGCTGGCCTATCGCATCGTGCCCGACCTGCCCGACGAGGTCAGCCAAGAAGAGGTGGAGAGCGACCTGATCTTTGTGGGGCTGATCGGCATGATCGACCCGGCGCGCGTCGAAGTCCAGCCCGCGCTGACGATCGCGCGCGGGGCCGGCATCCGCACGATCATGATCACCGGCGACTACCCCAACACGGCGCGCGCCATCGCCCAGAGCATTACCCTGCTGCAGCCCGATCACAAGGTGCTGACCGGGGCCGACCTCAACGCCATGGACGACGCCACCCTGGCGCGCGAGGTCGAGGTGACCGATGTCTTTGCGCGCGTCTCGCCCGAACACAAGATGCGGATCGTGGA
>QEUY01000107.1 GCA_003577365.1 Chloroflexota bacterium
GCATCTTTGTGGGGGCCACGCTGATGAGCTTGATGGGGGTGGTGGACGACCGCTGGGGGCTGGGCAGCTATGCCAAGCTGGCAGGCCAACTGGTGGCCGCAGGCGTGCTCGTCTACACCGGTGTCAGTGTTCAGCTCTTTGGCGGCTGGCTGGACGTCGCGCTCACCCTGCTTTGGGTGGTGGGCATCACCAACGCCATGAACCTGCTCGACAACATGGACGGGCTGTCGGGCGGCATCGCCATGATCGCCGCCGTCTTTTTCCTGCTGCTGGCCGCCATGAGCCGCCAATACCTGGTCGGTGCGCTGGCCGCGGCGCTGGCCGGGGCGTGCGCCGGCTTTTTGATCTACAACTGGAACCCGGCGCATATCTTCATGGGCGACACGGGCAGCCTGTTTATCGGTTTTCTGCTGGCGGCGGTGGCGATCAAACTGCGCTTCCCTTCCAACAGCAACACCGTCACCTGGATGATCCCGATCCTGGTGATGGCTGTGCCCATCTTCGATACGACCCTGGTCTTTACCTCGCGGCTGCGGCGCGGCAAAAACCCGCTGACCACGCCCGGCAAAGACCATCTCAGCCACCGGCTGGCGCGGCTCACCGGCAGCCGCCGCGAAGCCGTGCTGATCTGTTATTTGATCGCCGGCGCGGTCGGCCTGGTCGCCGTCTTTTTGACCGAGGCTACCGTCGTCGAAGCAAGGTTTGTCGCCGCTTTCATGCTGGCGGCAGTCATCTATGGCATCTGGTGGCTGGAGTTCCGGCATGGCGGCGTGCGCGAACCGGAGCCTAGCCCAGAACAAGCAAGGAGCCTTTCTTGAATCATCCACGTCTGCAATCGATCCCGCACTCCCGCTGGGGGTGTCTCTTGGCCGCGCTGCTGGCCGCTCTGCTCTTGACGGCCTGCGGCGGACAGGCCCCGGACAATGCCCCATCCGGCGACGCCGGCACAGTGCCCTCTGCGACCGCCACGGCGCAAGGTGAGGCCACAGCGACCCCGGAGCCGCCTGCCCAAGCTGCGCCCGCGGGCAGTGCAGCAGGCGATGCCGGCCCCACGGTGGCCCCACCCGATCTGGCCGAGCCTGGCCCGGTCGCGACGATCAGCCCGACGGAACGTAATATGATGTATGAGGCCGCGCCCGACATGCAGATCGACCCGGCCAAGTACTATTACGCCACGCTCAAAACCAACCGCGGCGATGTTCGGGTGCAGCTCTTTGCCGACCGCGCGCCCAAGACGGTCAACAACTTTGTCTTCCTGGCGCGCCAGGGCTTCTATGACAATACCGTGTTCCACCGTGTCTTGGATGGGTTTATGGCCCAGGCCGGCGACCCCACCGGCAGCGGCGCAGGCGGGCCGGGCTACGAGTTCGAGGACGAGATCGTCCCCGGGCTGGTCTTTGACCAATCTGGGCTGCTTGCCATGGCCAACCGCGGCCCCAACACCAATGGCAGCCAGTTCTTTATCACCTTTGGCCCGACCGAATGGCTCAACGGCAACCATACCATCTTCGGCAAGGTGATCGAAGGCGAGGATGTCTTGGGTAAGATCACCCGCCGCGACCCGCAAACCGACCCCAACGCGGCCGCCGATGTACTCTACACGGTTTTGATTGAGGAAAGCGACACCAGCATCCTGCCGACGCCCACGCCATCGCCGCCCACCCCCACGCCGACGATGACGCCCACCCCCTTTGCGCCCACCAGCGCCGCCGACGGCACACGGCCCTTGGCCGCGCTGCCCGCAGCGGAACGGGCCAACTATTTCAACACCGCGCCGGCGATGGAGATCGACCCGGCGCAGACCTATACCGCGACCATCACCACCTCGCGCGGCACGCTGACCGCCACGCTCTATGCCGCCCAGGCGCCGGTCGCGGTCAACAACTTTGTGGTCTTGGCGAACCTGGGCTTCTATGACGACATGCCCATCAGCCAAGTGCAGCCCGATAACGTCATCGTCACCGGCTCGCCAGATAACAATCTTCCCAACGATGTAGGCTATCAACTGGCTGCTGAAATGGGTCAAGTCCCGACGCTAGATATCGGGGCTATCTCGTACTTCCCGATGGAACAGCGTCCGGATGGCACAGTGATGAGCAGCGGTAGCATGCCCTTGATTGCTTTGATCGAGTTGCCTGATGAGGTAGCACCCCAGTACCCCTTCTTCGCCCAGATCGTGGAAGGGGTAGAGATATTACCCACCTTGACGACAAGCGACACCAGCGAATCGATCACGATCAGCCAAGGAGCACCGTAAGCTACCCGCCGGGGGATCATCGAGATCAACCAATAAGTCCGGTCAATGTCATTCCGCTCACGCAGTGGTGCGAAGCACGGCTCCCGTCGAGGAATCTCTCTGCTCCGGTGGACGCACGGCAGAGAGATTCCTCCCTCCGGTCGGAATGACAATTGCCGTACCAAATTATAAATCTCCATTGGTGCTTTGTCTCACCAATGGTAGGGACAGGCCCCGTGCCTGTCCGCAGGTGTGCCTATCCGCAGACGGGCGGCCACGGGGGCCGCGCCCTACGCATATACTGAGATGAAGCAATTCGCGCCGGGGATCGGGATGACGCATGATACCAAGGACTGCTCCATGAGGACGCAGGATCAACCGACGCCGCGTGCGCTGCCGCTGACCTTGACGGCGCGCCCGGCCAAAACGCCGCCGCTGCGTCTGCTGGCGGCGTGCGCCACCATCCTGGCGATTGCGCTGGTCAGCCTCTGGTTGGCAGTCAACCCCGAATGGGTCTTACAGTTGGGGCGTTGGGGCTATGTCGGTGCATTTCTGATCAGCCTGGTGGCTAGCGCCACCATCATCTTGCCCGCGCCGGGCATTGCCGTCGTAGTCGCCATGAGCGCCGCGCTCGACCCTGTGATGCTCGGCATTGTGGCTGGGCTGGGCAGCGCCGTGGGCGAACTGAGCGGCTATATCGCGGGGGCCAGCGGGCGCGCGCTGGTCCCCGAACAGCAGCGCGCCCAGGTAGAACGGCTGCACACGCTCACCAACCGTTATGGTGCGCTGGTGCTCTTCGTGCTGGCGGCTGTGCCCATCCCGCTCTTCGACTTTGCCGGCATCGTCGCCGGCATGTTACGCATGAACGTCGCCGCGTTTGTCGCCGCGGTCGGGCTGGGCAAGAGCATCAAATACATCGTCCTGATCTGGATCGGGGCGGGGCCGCTTTACCTTCTCCAACATCTGCCCCAACTGCTGGGCGGAGGGCAATAGGCCCGGCCCGTGCGGTGCTCTATTGGGTGGGCCAGGTAGTGAACCCTGTGGTGAACTCTGGGAACAAGCGCCCACCTCTCTCCGTCTCTATAGAAGGCCAGCGAAGAGCGAAGTAGCAGACGCCCTATCTGGCGTCTCAAAAACGGTTGCGGGTCCTACCCGTTCCCCAGATACGCTGCACCCACTTGATCCAACTGTTCCCACCAAGGGGAGGAGGCGCTATGCGCGGCATCACTCGCCGGCTCACCCATCGGCTCACCCAGCGGCGCTCGCTTTGGGCGATCCTGGCCGGGCTGATGATCGTCAGCCTGCTGGCCGGCACACTTGGCCCGGTCTACAGCAGCCCCACCATTCGCACACGCGGCGCGGCCTTTGCCCGCGCCGGCACACAGGAGATCTTTGTGGACGAATTGGGCAATCCCGCTACCAGCCAAGGGGGGTTGCAGATCGTGTTGAGCGAAGGCGCGGAGCAGCCCCAAGTGGCCGCCCAGCCAACGCCAGCGCCCTCCCAGCCGCTTGCCGGCGACGAGATCCAACAGGTGGTACAGCGGCTCTCCCCGCTGCCCACGCCGGAAAGCGACGTTCAGGCATTCCGGCTGCCCGAACAGTCGCTCCAGCCGCCGCGCACCGGCGCGATCATCGCCGAACCTTTCCCCGTCACCGAAACGCTGGCGCTGACGCCCTCGGTCGAAGCGGAGAACGGGCCGCTGCAGGTGCTGCGCTATGCGCCCGAAGGCCCGATCCCGCTGGCGCCCTTCCTCAGCGTCACCTTTAACCAGCCCATGATCCCGCTGGGCACGGTCGAACAGATGGCTGCCGAGGATGTGCCTGTGCAGTTGACGCCGGAAGTGCCGGGGATCTGGCGCTGGGTCGGCACCAAGACGCTGACCTTTGAATATGCGGGCGGCGAAAACGAACGTTTCCCCATGGCGACGGTCTTTACCGCCACCGTCCCGGCGGGCACGACCTCCGTGACCGGCGGCGAACTGGCCCAGGCCGTCAGTTGGAGCTTCTCGACCCCGGCCCCGACCCTGACCTTTTGGCTGCCTTCGGGCGGGCCGCAGCGCCGTGACCCGCTCTTCCTAGCCGGGTTTGACCAGCGCATCGACCCCGCTGCCGTCCTGGAGACGATTCACGTCACCGCAGGCGGGCAGCCCTACGCCGTGCAGATGGCAAGCGCCGACGAGGTCGCCGCCGACGCACGCGCCGACGCGCTCGCCAAACGCATCGGCGAGGGGCGCTGGCTGGCCTTCCGCGCGTCCGAGCAGTTGCCTGCCGATACCACCGTCACCGTCAACATTGGCCCCGGCGCCCCCTCCGCCGAAGGGCCGTTGACCACCGCCGAGGTGCAGTCCTTCTCGTTCCAGACCTATGCGCCGCTGCGCGTGGTCGATCAATGGTGCAGCTACGGCGACGAATGCCCGCCGATGACCCCCTTCGGCATCAACTTCAACAACCCGCTGGACCCGGACAACAACTTCGACGAGCTAGTCACCGTCTCGCCCGAAGTGCCTGGCCTCACGATCCAGAACTATGGCAACACGCTGCAGATTGCCGGCACGACCCAGGGCCGCACGACCTATGCCGTGACGCTCGACGCCGAACTCAAGGACGTCTTCGGCCAAACGCTCGGCCAAGACCAAACCTTGACCTTCCAGACCGGCTCCGCGCCCCAAGCGCTCTACAGCAGCGCGCCGCCGCTACTCACCGTAGACCCTTCGGCGGGCACGCCCACCTTCTCGGTCTTCAGCACCAACTATGACCGGCTGCGCGTGCGCGCCTATGCGGTGACGCCGCAGGACTGGCCCGCCTATCAGAACTATCTGAACGAGCGCTGGAGCAATTCACCGCCGCCCCTGCCGGGCCGCCAGGCGCTCAACCATATCTTCCGCATCGAAGCGGAGCCGGACACCCTGGTCGAGACCACCATCGACCTGAGCGAAGCGTTGAGCGGCGAGGTGGGCCATCTGATCGTCTTAGTGGACGATGCGCGGATCAACATCTTCCGCCGTGACCGCTATAACCAGAGCGTGGTCGCCTGGGTGCAGGTGACGCAGATCGGGCTGGATGCCTTCTATGACAACCAAGAGCTGCTGGCCTGGACCACGGCGCTGACCGACGGCCACCCGCTGGCCGGTGTCGAGGTCAGCTTCCTGGACGGCAGCCAGACTCAGACCACCGGCGCGGAGGGCACAGCCACCCTCAGCCTGCCGGCGGCGGCGACGCCGCTGCTGGTGGCGCGCCTGGGCGGCGATCTCGCCATCCTGCCGCAAAGCCCCTACGGCTACTATGGCGGCTGGCAGAGCTATCCCCTGCAGGACGAGGCACGCTGGTATGTCTTTGACGACCGCCAGATGTACCGCCCTGGCGAGGAAGTCCATCTCAAGGGCTGGATCCGGCGCGTCGGCGCGGGCAAGGGCGGCGACGTCGGCCCGCTCAGCGGCGCCACCTCGGTGCGCTACCAGGTCTACGACCCCCAGGGCAGTCTGCTGGTGGAGGAGATCACCGACCTCAACGACCTGGGCGGCTTTGACTTTGCCTTCACCCTGCCCGAAAACGTCAACCTGGGCTACGCCAATATCTATCTCAGTGTCAGCGGCGCGGGCGATGTCTATAACACGGACTTCTATACCAGCGTCCAGGTGCAGGAATTCCGCAGGCCGGAATTCGCCGTGACGGCGCGCAACGAGAGCCAAGGGCCGTTCTTTGTCGACGACAGCGCCGTGGTCGCCGTCAACGCCGCCTACTTTGCCGGCGGGCCGCTGCCCAATGCTGAGACCACCTGGAACGTGACCGCCTCGCCCAGCAGCTATGCGCCCCCCAACTGGCCCGACTTTGTCTTTGGCAAGTGGGTCCCCTGGTGGTGGTATGGCGGACAGTATAGCGAGCCGGGCGGCGCTCCGTCTACATGGAGCTACACCAGCCGCACCGACCCCGCGGGCAACCACTTCTTGCGCATGGACTTCAGCGCCACGGGCGACCCGCAGCCCTACAGCGTGCAGGCCGAAGCGGTGGTCATGGATGTCAACCGCCAGGCTTGGGCGGCGACGACCAGCCTGCTCGTCCATCCCGCCGGCCTCTATGTCGGCCTGCGCAGCGCGCGCACCTTTGTCGAGCAAGGGCAGCCGCTGGAGATCGACGCCATCGTCACCGACCTCGACGGCAACCCCGTCGAAGACCGGCCCATTGCGATGCGCGCCGCCCGCCAGGAATGGAAATGGGAAAAGAACCAATGGGTGCAGGAAGAGGTCGACGTGCAGGAATGCACCGTCGGGTCGGCGCTGGAGCCGGTGCGCTGCACCTTTGAGACTACGGAAGGCGGCCAATACCGCATCACCGCCACCATCGCCGACAGCCAAGGCCGCGCCAACCTGACCGAGCTAACGCGCTGGGTCTCTGGCGGCAAGCGGCCCGCGGCGCGCCAGGTCGAGCGCGAAGACGTGATGCTGATCCCCGACAAGGAAAGCTACCAGCCGGGCGAGACCGCCGAAATCTTGGTGCAAGCGCCCTTTGCGCCCGCCGAAGCGCTGGTCATGATCAACCGCAGCGGCATCATCTCCAGCACGCGCCTTACGATGACCGAGACGACCACCACGCTGCGCGTGCCCATCGTCGAGGCCTATATCCCCAACCTCTATGTGCATGTGGAGTTGGTCGGTGCGGTGGAACGCACCGGCGCCGAGGGCGGGACCATTCCCGGTGGGACGATCCCCGGCGGAACCATCCCCGACCTGCCCAAGCGCCCGGCCTATGCCGGCGGCGAGATCAACCTGCCTGTGCCGCCGCTCAGCCGCACGCTGGCGATCAGCGCCACCCTGCCCGCCGCCGAGTTCGCCCCAGGCGACTCGACCACGCTAGACGTGCAGGTGAAGGACGCCGCCGGCGCGCCGGTGGAAAACGCCGAGCTGGCGGTCGTCGTGGTGGACGAGGCCATCCTGGCGTTGACCAACTATCAACTGGCCGACCCCATCGCCACCTTCTACCAGCAGCGCGGCTCCGACATGAGCGCCGCCTATGGCCGCGCCTCGATCGTCTTGGCCGACCCGCAGGCGCTGGCCGAGCAGATGGCGGGGGGCCGGGGCGGCGGCCTAGCCGAAGCGCCCGCGGCCATGGCGACCGCCGCGCCGGCGGCTGCCGCGCCTGCCGAGGGCGCAGCGATGCAAGAGTCGGAGAGCATCGCCGCCGATATGGCGATGGGCGAGGCGGATCTCAGCAAGCAGGCAGGCCAAGAACAGACGCCGATCACGATCCGCAGCAACTTCAACCCGTTGGCGACCTTTGCGCCCAGCGAGCGCACCGACGCCGAGGGCCGGGTCAGCGTAGACATCACCCTGCCCGATAACCTGACCCGCTACCGCATCATGGTGGTGGGCGTGGCCGATGGCCGCTACTTCGGCACGGCTGAATCCAACCTCACCGCCCGCCTGCCGCTGATGGTGCGCCCGTCGGCCCCGCGCTTCCTCAACTTCGGCGACCACGTCGAACTGCCCGTGGTCGTGCAAAACCAGACCGACGAACCGCTGAGCGTCGACGTGGTGGTCCAGGCTTCCAACCTGACCCTGACCGCAGGCGCAGGGCAGCGCGTCGAGATCCCGGCCAACGACCGGGTGGAGGTGCGCTTCCCCGCCACTACGGACAGCGCCGGCACGGCGCGGCTCCAGATCGCAGCCGTCTCCGGCGACTACGCCGACGCGGCCACGGTCGAGATGCCGGTCTACACCCCGGCGACCACCGAAGCCTTCGCCACCTATGGCGTGCTGGACGAAGGCGCGGTGGTACAGCCTATCCTGACGCCCAGCGGCGTCTATACGCAGTTCGGCGGGCTGGAGATCTCCACCTCGTCCACCGCACTGCAGACGCTGACCGACGCCGTGCTCTATCTGATGGCCTACCCCTATGAATGCTCGGAGCAGATCGCCTCGCGCATCCTGGGCGTGGCCTCGCTGCGCGATGTGCTGGCCGCCTTCAAGGCGGAGGGGCTGCCCTCGCCGGAGGAGATCAACAAGGCCGTCGAACGCGATATCGACCGGCTGGTGCAGATGCAAAACATGGAGGGCGGCTGGCCGGTCTGGACGCGCGGCAAGGAGTCGGTGCCCTTCTACAGCATCCACGCCGCGCACGCGCTGCAGCGAGCACGCATGAAGGACTACAGCGTGCCCGACAGCGCGCTCCAGGCTGCGCTGGACTATCTGCGCAACATTGAAAACTACTATCCTTACTGGTATGGCGCGGAGACCCGCCACGCGCTCAGCGCCTATGCGCTCTATGTGCGTGACCTGATGGGCGACGTGGACACCGGCAAGGCGCGCGCCCTGCTCGCCCAATACCCGCTGGAGGATCAGTCGCTGGAGGCCATCGCCTGGATCTGGCAGGTGCTCAGCGACGACGCTTCCTCAGTCAATGAGCTAGAGGCGATCCGCCGCCACGTCAACAACCGGGCGGTGGAGACCGCATCGGCGGCCAACTTCACCACCTCCTACGGCGACGACGCCTATCTGATGCTCCATTCCAACCGGCGCACCGACGCCCTGCTGCTCGAC
>QEUY01000108.1 GCA_003577365.1 Chloroflexota bacterium
TCTAACTCGGGGACCTGGGCCAGGTCCATGCCGGTGCGCTCGGCAATACCGGCGACGAGTTTGAGCAGCCGCGTGATCTCATGCTCGGCCAATAGGCTGATCTGCAGATCGAGGTTGGCGCGTTTGTCCGCCAGGGCTGTCATGCGATTTTGCGTGATCAAGACAAAGGTCGATAAAAAGATCGCCTCGACCGAGGCGACCATTGCCAGGATGACAAACGAGGGGTCAAACTTGGGCAGCGGCAGCCAACCGAGGTTGATGGCAATCCACGCGCCAAAGAGCAACAGGTGCAGATAGACAAACGGCATACTGCCGGTAAACTTGGTCACGGCATCGGCGATCTTATCCTGAAGGCTGCGCTGCCTTTCCTCCTGCTGCTGGCGGCGCAAAAGGGCATGGATATTGCGCTCGACAATGTCGGATTGATGCGGGTATACGTCTTGGGAACGCAACGACTCCGCCTTTGGGGTCGAGGTAGGATCGGAAGAATGGCGGGCCATCGGGGCCTAGGGCACGGCGTCGCGCGCCGCCGGCGCGACCTGGGTGCTGCCGGTCAGTTGGCGGAAATAGCCCTCCAGCTCTGCGGCCCGGTGGTCGGCGGTATGCAGACGCATCACGGTGTCATAAGCGCGCAGACCGATTTCGGCGCACGTTGTCTCGTCCAGATCATGCAAATAGCCCATTACATCTTGGGCCGAGCGCGCCACCAAAAGCTCGCTTCCCGGTTTAAAGATCGTCTCTAGACCGGACCAGTAGTCGCTGATGATGGGCGTGGCGCAGGCTGCGGCCTCAAAGAGCCGCACGCTCGGCGAGAAACCGGCCTCTGCCATGTCGGCGCGCGTGATGTTGAGCGTGAACCGCTGGCTATTGTAGAAAGCACGATGTTGGTCGGGCGGCAGATGTTCGATGCGCGCCACATTGGGCGGCCAACGGATCTCGGCGGGGAAGCTAGGGCCGGCCACGACAAAGCGCTGGGCGGGGTCGGCGCGCGCCGGCTCTAGCAACAACCGTTCCAGCCCGGGCTGGCGGTCGGCGCTATAGGTGCCCATATAGCCGAGCGCCCATTGCTGCGGCTGGTGCTCCGGGTAATAGAGCGCCGGATCGACCGAGCAGTAGAAAGGCCGCGCCGCCGGGGACTCATACTCTGTTTCAAGCCGCTCCAGAATCGGCCCGCCTGCAAACGAGAGATAGAGGTCATAGCCAGGGATCTGGCGCGGCTCCAGATATTCATAATCGCCGCTGCGCAGCTTGGCCAATGTCACCGGCGTGTCGATATCGTAGAAAGCCAGCAGCCCTTCGGCGGTCCGGCTCACCCAATCGCCCACAGCGACCCCCTGCGGCACATAGGAGCCGACGATCACCAGATCGGCTATGCGTACATCGCCCGCATGGCGCTGCTTCAGTTCGTTTAAGTCTTGATATAACCCGACACGGCAGTACGGCGGATTGGGCAGATCACGGTTGGAGGCATACCAAGGCACATCGCGCTCCAGGAAGAGGATGTCGTGGCCGCGGCGCTGTAGCGCCTTGACCAATGCGCGGTAGGTCGTGGCGTGCCCGTTACCCCACGAAGAGGTGATCGATAAACCGAGGATGACAATTCGCAGCGGTGGCGTGCTCGACCGCTGTGTGCCAAGCGTGCTCTGCATCATGCCCTCACTTTCGCATGGCTCTCGGCGTCCAGGATCTGTTGGAGCTGAACCGCGCGATGCTGATAGGTGTGTTCCGCCAAGATGCGGCGCCGAGCGGCCGCGCCGATGGCGCGCGCCTGGTCCGGGTCGAGCGCGGCCAGATAGCCGCTCACCGCATCGCCGTTGGCGGCGACCAGCACCTCGCGCTCCGGCTCCAAGAACTGCTCGATCCCCTCCCAGGCGTCGGTAATCAGACACGCGCCCGCGGCCGCGGCCTCAAAGACGCGCGTGGGCGGCGAAAACCCATAGCGCGCCATGCTCGCCCGGTTGATGTTGAGCACCGCCTGTGGGCTACAGTTAAAGGCATTATGCTCGCGGGTGGAGACATAGCCGACATAGTGGACGTTGGGCGGCATGGCTTTGTCTTCCCAAGCATTGCCGCCCAGCACAAAACGCTGGTTGGGCAGGCACGCGGCCGGTTTGAGAAAAAACTCCTCCACGCGCGCCTCGCGGTCGGGCAGCCGATGGCCGAGAAAGGCGCACAGCCCGGCATAGCGCGGGTCCGGTGGCACAGGGTGGTGGGTGAGCGGGTCAGCAGCGTTATAGATGGGATAACAGGCACGCGCCCCCAACGCCCTATAGGCATCCACTACCGGCGAGCCGCCGCCATAGGTAAGCACCAGATCATACTGAGGGATGAGCGCGCGGAAGGGATCATCGGGGCCGGTCTGCACCCGGTCGAGCGTGGCAGGCGCATCGACATCCCAGAAGGCAACGATCATCCCCAGCCGCCGGATCTGGAGCACCGCGGCCTCCAGCAGCTCGTCAAAGACCCCCACACCGCTGGCCTTGATCACCATGTCCGCCTGGCGCGCTTCGTCGAGTGCGGCGAGGACGGCGCGATCGGTATCGGCGTTGTAGACGACGACCCGCGCCCAACCGGGGTCCTCCATGTCACGATTTTGTTGGCGGCCATAGACATCCGGCTCATAGAAGGTGACCGAGTGACCCAAGCCATGAAGGCTGCGGATGATGCCGCGGTAATAGGTCGCGGCCCCATTCCAGTAGGCTGAGACCAGGCTGGACCCAAAAAAGGCAATCTGCACGGCAAGTCTCCTATGCTTGGCGGGGCACGCCGGCAGCCCCGGTAAACGCCTCGTCTCTGGCAACCGGCTCCGGAGCGATGTCCAGCCCCAGCTCCCGGCAGATGGTCAGGAGTTCATTCACACGGTGCGTACAGGTATGCCGCGCCCGCACCGTCTGCAAGCCGTGCTGCGCCAGTTCGGCGGCAGCGGCGGGCTCATGCAGCAGATAGCCCAGATGCCGCCTCATCTGCTCTCCATCCTGGGCGACAAGATAGTCTTTGCCGGGGGTAAACAGCCCTTCGACGTCTTGCCAGGGCGCGCAGACCAACGGTATTCCACACGCCAGCGCCTCAAAGACGCGAATCGTGGGAATGCCAGGCAGCGCCTGCACATAGGGTTGGCGCGGCACATGCACGGTGAGCCGGTGACGGGCAAAGACACGCGGGACTTGATAGTTGGGCAGCCAGCCATGATAGCGCAGACCAGCCTCGGCGACTGCGTCAAGGGCCTCCGGCGGATAGCGAACGCCGTAGATGCTGCCGCATAGCCCAAGCGCCTTGACCGGCTCAAAGAGAAATTGGCGCAGTTGATCCGACCGTTCGCCATCACCCCAGTTGCCGATCCAGACCAAGTCGCCCTCGACTTCGCCAACCGGGTAAGGCCGAAAGACCGTCGTGTCGGCGGCCTCATGCCAGACCCAGACGCGCGCGGCCCAGCCTTGGTCGAGATAGCGTTGGCGCACGGTGCGGCCAAAGGCCAGCACGCCGTCATAGTCCGTCAGACGATAGCGGGCGATAGCCTGGCTGTCGGAGAGGGAACGGTGGTGCGTGTCATGAAAGAGCAGCCGGTAGTGCGGGTTTCGCTGTCGATGCGCGCCGAGGGCATGGATCAGCTGCGGTTCATTCCACTCATGTACAATAACCAGGTCGGCCCCATCCAACACGGCATCTAGGTCGAGCGAGTCCAGATCATAGGCTGTGCTGGTGAGATTAGGAAAGGCGGCCCGGAAATCATGGAGCGGCTGCATGCCGTGCTGTGCAGTTAGGTTCTCCAGGCTCCAACCGCAGCGCGGTTCATAGATATCGATCCGATGGCCGCGGCTCAGCAGGTCGGTGGCGATGCCGCGCAGAAAGTGGGCGTTGCCATGATTCCAATCCGAAATGAGTGAATGGTAGAACAAGACAATGTGCATCAAGGCTCGCTTTTCTGTAGCCTCGCAAGCCCGGCTTTGGGACACCTTCTAGCCGCCGGACGGGGGCGCTGGGCTATAATGGGATGGCGCGAAGGGTAGAGCCAGCTCGGGCCGCTTGCGCCGGAGACCAACATTCGCCGCGCCCTCGGCTATCAGGCGAGTATAGACCTGCCAATAGGCATCAGCCATCGTGGCGGGCAGATAGCGCCGGGCGCGCCGACGGGCGGCCTGGGCCAGGGTCTGGAGACGGCGCGGATGGTCGATCAGATCACGCAGCACAGCGGCCAGATGCGATGCGTCGTCCGGCGAGACAAATAAGGCGGCCCCGCCCCATAGCTCGCGCAGGCTCGCGATATCGCCCAGCACCAAAGCGCACCCGGAGAGGGCAGCCTCCAAGACGGAGAGGCCAAACGGTTCATAGCGTGCGGGCAGCACATAGAGTGCGGCGCTTGCCAACCAGCTACGCACCTGCGCTTGGCTGAGCTGACCTAACGTGCGCAGATGTACAGGCTCCAGCTTGCCGCCGGACGGGTGGCGCTGCTCACCGGCGACATAGATCGGCCAGGGGATATCGACGGCGGCTTGGTCGAGCAGCGCAATGTTCTTGGCCTCGTCCCACAAACGCCCGATGGCGAGGATCTGCTCCTCCTTGATGCCAGGGACAAAATCGCCAGGCCGGCGCGCATTGTAGATGACCTGGGTGGCGCGGAATGGGCCATAATAGCTCTGCAGCGCATCCAACATCGTGCGACTCGGCGCAGCCACCAGATCGGCGTTCGCCAACCCAGCCTGGACACGCGCCTGATAAGTTGACCAGTGGGGCGGCGCGGCCTCGCCCTTCACGGCCTGCCACCAAGAGAGCACGCAGGAATGGCCCACCATCAGCACGGGCGTGTTCCACGGCAGCGCGCCGTGGGCATAGGTGTTGAGATGCACGATCTGCGGCCTAAACTCGCGCTCAAGTTCCATCAGCCACGCGCCGGAAGCGTCCACATCGGCCCACGGGTCGTCCATCCATTCGAGCTTATAGCGGCTCTCACAGACGGTCAGGTTGCTCAGCCGGGCCGCGGCGCGGCTTTGGGCGGACGAGAGCGGCGCGCCCAAGGTAGCCAGCAAGACCTCCGCCCGCTGCGGGCCGAGCGCCTGCACCAGTTCCACCGCATAAGTCCAGACGCCGCCGACGGTGTCCGCCGTCATCAACAGCCGCAGGGGAGACGATGCCATGGCTCAGCGAGGCCTCGGTGTATCATCGCCGGAAGGCGAACGCCGCGCCGCGGCAGGGACGATCTCGATCAGCGCCTTCATGAATCCATCCGGGCGCTGTTGCAGCGCGGTCAATGCCTGGTCAAGCTCCTCCAGCGCGTAACGGTGCGTGTAGAGCGGGCTGGGGTCGAGCCGCCCACCGGCGACCGCCTCGACCGCGGCCTGCATGCCGTCTACATAGACTTGTGGGGCGCGCTCATGGGCGTTGATCACATCCAGCCCACGCCAATTCCAAAGCTGCATATTGACCTGGCGCGTGCCGTCCTGGTGATATCCGGCGATGACCAAACGCCCGCGAATGCGTGTCAGCTCGGCGGCCAGATCCAGCGGCCACTGCGCCCCGACCGCCTCGATCACACAGTCACAGCCTTCATCGCCCGTCAACCGTTTGACCTGTTCGATGATGCGCCAATGGTCGTCCATCACAATCCTATGCGCCGCGCCCATCTGGCGCGCGCTCTCCAGCGCACAGGGCCGGCGCGTGATCGCGATCACGCGGGCGCCGGCGTCAGCGGCAAGCGCCGTCAGGAGCGCGCCCAAAAACCCGATGCCGACAACCGCTACTGTCTGCCCCGCTTGAATGTTGCTGCGCGCAAAGACATTCAGCGCACAGGCCAGCGGCTCGGCGGGGAAGGGAGTATCGGCCAGGCTGTCGGGCAGCTTGACCAGCGCATCGGCCTGAGCAATATCGTACTCCGCAAAGGCACGGTAGGAGAGCATTGCCACCCGATCGCCGATCTGAAGGCCGGCGGGGGCAGCCTCCCCCAACGCGGCGATGCGCCCCCAAGCTTCATGGCCGGGGTTGCCGGGCGGCATGGGATAGGTGAACCAGTCGCGCCCTTCCCAGAGCGGCAGGTTGGAGCCGCACACCCCGCAGCCTTCGACCTGGACCAATACCTCGCCAGCGGCAGGGACGGGAAGCGCCGTCTCAACCACGGTCGCCTGGCGCGGCTGCACAATCTGGGCGGCGCGCATAGTATCCGGGAGAGTACCACTCTCTGTGCCAGCCGCGCGGAGCCTAGTCTCCATAGGTACGCTCCTTCTGGGCCGGCAGCCCATGGCGCTTAGGCAGTGGCGCTGCATCATTGGCGCCACTGGCGTTGCTGGAGCCATTGGCATAGTGTGCAGCCGGTTGGGCCGCCGTGCCCAGTTCCTTGAGTTGACCAGCATCCTGAGCATGCAAGTCCAAGAGCCACTGGTAGAGCTTTGTCAGCCCCTCTTGGACGGAAACCTGGGCACGCCAGCCGGTCGTCTGCTGAAATTTGTGCGTGTTCGAGACATAGTAGCGCTGGTCGCCGCGCCGCCAGCTATCAAAACTGTAGCGCACCGGCGCGCCCTGCAACTGCTCGATCAGCGCCAGCAGTTCGAGCAAGCTAACAGCATTGTCAGGGCCGCCGCCGATGTTATAGGCCCGGCCCGCGGTGCGCTCAATCTGCTCATGGGCAAGCTGCAGCGCGTCGATCAGATCGTCGATAAACAAGAGATCGCGCACCTGTTTGCCATCGCCATAGATCGTGATCGGCTCACCGCGCAGGGCGCACCGGAGAAAATGCGCCACCCAGCCCTGGTCTTCGGTGCCAAACTGGTGTACCCCATAGATGCAGCTCATGCGAAAGACCGTCGCCGGCATGCCATAGGTGTGGGCATAGTCGAGCGCATATTGGTCTGCCGCGCCTTTGGAACAGCCGTAGGGACTGTGAAACGCAAGCGACCGTGTCTCGTCGATCCCTTGAGCACAGATGGATGGATCAGCAGGGTAGTAGCGCGTCGCATCTTGGGCCAGCGCCACATCCTGCAGATCCCCATAGACCTTGTTGGTCGAGGTAAAGAGCAGAGGGATGCGCTTTCCCTGTCCGCGCAGCGCCTCTAGCAGATTGAGCGTGCCCGCAGCGTTGATCTCAAAGTCCTCAACCGGGTCGAGGATACTTGTGGTCACGGCGACCTGCGCCCCCAGATGGTAGACCGCACTAGCATGGCGCACGGCGTCGTCGACGTCGCGGCGGTCACGAATATCCGCGATCTGCACCATCAACCGGCCTGCATGACGCGCCTGGAGCCAACGCAAGTTCTGTTCGACACCCGCCCGCGCCAGCGAATCGAAGACCAGCACGCGACGCCCCTGTTCCATCAATCGATGCGCCAGATTGGAGCCGATGAAGCCTGCGCCGCCCACAATCAGAACATAGTCCTGAGACCGAATCACCGGAGCCAAGCACTCCGGTTGTACAGCATTGGGTGCGTCATGGCCGTTGCTCAAAGATTTCATACAGTCAAGCCTCGCTTCTCCAACTCCAAATTCGCCTGAGCCACTTGGTCTACGGCGACCTGGCCTCTGAGCCAGGCGGCCAATTCCGCCATGCCGGTCTGCAGCGATACCTGCGGCACATAGCCCAAGACTTGGCGCGCCCGGCTGATATCGGCGAAACAGTGGCGGATATCGCCCACGCGGTATTTGCCGACCACTTGCGGCTGGATATGCGCCTTGTCCAGCACCCTTGCCATGCGCCCGGCAATCTCTGCAACCGTGTGCGCCTCACCGCTGCCAATGTTAAACACTTGGCCCGCAGCCTGGGGGGCCTCGGCGGCCAAACGGCAGGCGCGCACCAGGTCTGCGATGTTGACAAAGTCGCGCTGCTGCTGCCCGTCCTCATAGATGATGGGCGGGTTGTCGTTGAGCAGCCGCGAGGCGAAGATCGCCAACACCCCCGTATAGGGGTTGGATAATGCCTGGCGCGGGCCGTAAACATTGAAGAAACGCAGCGCCACGGTAGGGATCTGATAGGCGCGCCCAACCATCAAACAAAGCCGCTCCTGGTCATATTTCGACAACGCATAGACCGAGGCCAGCACAGGCGTCTTGGTTTCCGGGGTGGGTACGGGCGTTAAGACTTGCCCATCGTCATCATAGACCTCCCAGTCGCCACGCTTCAGTTGGTCGAGCGGGCGCTCACGCCCTGCGCGCAAGCTCCCGTCGGGCCGGCGATACAGCCCCTCGCCATAGATGCTCATGCTCGACGCAACCACAAGCCGGCCCACAGGCCGTTTCATCAGCTCTTCGAGGAGAACAGCGGTGCCCAGATTGTTGGTCGCCGTGTAGTTGACGATGTCATACATGCTCTGGCCCACGCCGACGCGCGCGGCCAGGTGATAGACAATATCCACCCCATGACAGACATAGCGCACGGCTTTGGGGTCACAAATATCCCCCCGGATCAACTCTACATTGGGGTCCAGATAGCTTGGCCGCTGTGCGGCGCCATGGACTTGGTCTAACAGCGAATCGAGTATACGCACGCTGTAGCCGTGGGCGATCAATTCGTCGGCCAAGTGAGAGCCGATAAACCCTGCGCCGCCTGTGATGAGAACTGTCCGGCTCATAGAGGACTCCTATGAGGGCGACCCGTTGCATTCATGCGCTACTCTCCTCAATCTCTCGACCACACAATTGGACACGATTCAACCGAACCAATCTGAAGGCGTAAAAATATAAGGGGTGGGTAGAAGGCCCATCCCGGCACACTGCGGCTATTCGTGTCCGGAAGAACCAGAGCAGTGCTGTCTTATGTCGATTCGGCCACTGCTGCCGA
>QEUY01001071.1 GCA_003577365.1 Chloroflexota bacterium
TGTATTGACACATCAGGTTAGATAGGGTGCTACAGGTGCGATGCACTTGAAAAGTGCGTTGCACCTCCCATTAAGCTCTCTAACCTCATGTGTCAGTACAGATAGACGATGGACGATGGTCTACCATCTATCGTCTCAATGCGCCACCGAGCCATCGGCATGGAAGTGGCCGGTGATCTTGACCGGGCGATAGGGATACTTCGCCAGCTTATCCTCCTGGATGTCACAGCCGACGCCGGGGCGGTCGGGCACGACGATGTAGCCGCCCTGGCGTTCAGGCGGGTAATCCAGAATATCGTTGAAGGGGTCAGAGCTGGTGAGGTTTTCGTGCAGGAAGTAATTCGGGATCGAGGCATCGAACTGGACAAAGGCGTTGATATTGAACGGACTGCCCATGAGGTGGGGGAAGATGCCGATCAACGCCGCTTCGGCCATGCCGGCGATCTTTTTCATCTGGGTATAGCCGCCGGCCAGCGATAGATCGGCGCGGATCAGCGTGTAGAGGCCGCTGTCGATGAGTTGTTTGAACTGGAAGATGTTGTAATAGCGCTCGCCAATCGCAATCGGCAGCTTGATCTGGCGGGCGGCAATTGCCAGCCCCTCGTCGCTCTCCGGCGCCACGGGGTCTTCGAGATAGACCAGGCGGAACGGCTCCAGGTGGTGGGCCAGCGAGATGGCAATATTGGGGCGGAAGTTGCGGTGGCACTCGACGCCAATGTCGATGCCGTAGCCCACCGCCTCGCGGATGGCAGCCACCGTGCGGATCACATCGTCCATCACCTCGCTGTCGGTCTTCTGCTCCCAGCCGGGGAAGAAGGGCATGGTGCGCAGCGACAGATACCCTTGCTCGACGGCTTTGGCCGCCGCCTCGGCGCACGCCTCGACCGAAGTCCCATTGGCATTGGCGAAGACCTTCACCTTGTCGCGCGTCTTGCCACCGAGCAGTTGATAGACCGGCTGGCCGGTAACCTTGCCCAAAATGTCCCACAGCGCCACATCAATGGCGCTTACCGCGGCGCTGACCACCGACCCCATAAAGTGCGCGCTGCGCGTCACGGTCTGAAAATGATGCTCGATGCGCAGCGGGTCCTTGCCCACGTAATAATCGCTCAACTCCTCGATCATGTGATAGGTGGCCTTGTGGTGCGCCCACAGGCCGGCCTCGCCGTTGCCGATGACGCCTTCGTCGGTGTAGACGCGCACGAGCAGAAACCGATCCACCAGAAACGGCCACCAGAAACGGTTTGATCTGCGTAATCTTCATGAATTCCTCTCTATCCTCGGTAATTGAGCCAGTTGGCAATAGAAAAGCGGTACACGGAGAACACGGAGGAGGCACAGAGAGCATAGAGATAATCTCTCCCAATCTCCCGAAATCTCTCTGTGTTCTCTGTGTCTTCTCTGCGCTCTCTGTGACCCGCTGTTGTCCCGCCCTTTTGTAACATACTTTCCAAAGGGTGTCAACGCAAGTATAATTCTGGCGCCGAGACAGCCAACCTTTGGAGGAACCATGAGCCAGGACCACATCTTTCACCGCACGCTACGGGCGCATTGGCCCAAGATCTCACATGGCCAGGGCGTTTATCTCTACGACACCGATGGCCGCGAATATATCGATGCCTGCGCCGGTGTCCACGTCGTCAGCATCGGTCACGCCGTGCCCGAAATCGTCGAGGCCATGGCCGACCAGGCGAGCCGGGTCAGCTTTACCTATGGTCGCTTTCTCACCCAGCCGCAAATCGACCTGGCC
>QEUY01000109.1 GCA_003577365.1 Chloroflexota bacterium
CTGCGGGGGTCGTGGTGGTCTGCGTGTGGGCTACTTCCAGCCCAGCGGCTTGCAGCAGTTGGCTTTCGACGCTGATATCCCCAAAACCGGGGTAGGCGATCACGGCAGTAGGCGGCATGTGGCTCCTGTTGCTCCATATTGGCAAGGAGCGGTCGACGCCTTAGGGCGTCGACCGGCATGAGTTTACAATAGGTGAGAAGGGGCTGTTTTGCGTTATGCTACGGGTCTGCGACGGGCTTGATTCTATCACAGACTCCTTGCTACAAGTAGAATGGATATCCGCCGCATGAATGCTGTGCGCTACTCAGAAGCCGGCGGCCGCGTCCAACCCAGGTTCAGGCCATTTTCCCGCCGGCTTGCGCGGCAGCCAAATGCTTGCCGGTGGACCGGTCAAAGATTGACCATGCCTGCCAGCAGCGCTTCGGCAACGGCGTTGTCTGCCAGCGTTTCGGGGGTCAGGTTGAAGGTCGAGATGACCACGCTGCCCCGGCCATAGGCAAGCTGGGCCAGCAGCGCGACCGGCTTATGAACCCAGCCCAGGGCCAGCCCGGCCCAGCAGTGCGTGCGCATGACCCAAGCCGGCAAGCCGGCCAGCACTGCATCGGGCATGATCGCCGCATATTCCATCTCCAGCAGCGGGTCGCCGGGGAGATGGGCAAAGGCGCCGCTCTTTTTGAGCCAGCTAAATGAGGTGGCCCAATCCCCCTGCCAGGCGGTTCCGGCGCGCGGGCGAACCTCTCCGACCGGCAGCCAGATATTGCGGCTGTGCGCGCCGGCCAGGAGCAGGAGACGCGCTCCACCCTGCACGGCTGCCTGCATCTCGGCGGTGTACTGCCGCGCCACCAGGAGCACGTCGCCGCCTTCCGCCCCCGGCGCCATCGTATAGCCCAGGCCGGCCAGGCTCTCGGCCAGCGCCGGATCGTCGACCACATGTAGACGGCGCTGCGGGCTTGGCGGCGTGGTCCACGCCACCTCGACATGGCCCACCGCCAGGTCGCGGCCCTGCGCGTCGACCCACGTCACTTCAATCGGCAGCAGCCCGCTGGGCCGTCCGCCGGGCAGATGTACCTGGATCACCCCCCCCGGCGCAGCCAAGCTCCCCTCCGCGCTGCCCGCGTGCCAGAGCAACGTGCCCTCCTGCCCCGGCCCGTCGACGCCAAACGCCTGCACCTCGACCGGCAAACTTTCGCCGGGGCGACCGCTCCAGCGCCGGGGCCGCACCACCACGGCGCGGTCTTGGTTGAGGGCTACGAACTCATCCAACCCCTGTTTGACGTTGCGCTGCATGTCGAGCAGCCCGTTGCATTCCCAATGCACATCGGTGAACTCGGTGATCACATAGCCGCCGATGCGGGGGTGCAGGCGCATGCTGCCGATCTCATAGGCCAGGCTGCGCCCCATATGGCGCTGGTGCTGGGCGGTGAACGTCTCCAGGCTGCCAAAGACCTGGTCCAGCCCCCAGAAATGAAAGCGCTGGCGCATCCCGTGCGGATAGACGATGCCGTCGCCCCACTCATGGCCGGTTTCGAACCACCACGGCTCCTGACCCTTTTCCTGGATCTGGTCGGGGTTGGGCAGCCCCCAGTTGCCGAATTCGCTGACGATCAGCGGGAGATCGGCGCGGCGTCGCTCGGCATGGTCCTCGGCCCAGGCCCACCCGGCGCGGCCCGCAAAGTCCGCCACCCATTCATCCCATTCTTCGGCATGGTCAGGGATGGCGCGGTAGTGGTGATAGTCCTCCAAATCGCTGGCGACGTGGAAGTTGGGCGGGCAGGCAGAGTTGTCCACGACCAGGCGGGTGGGGTCGATCTGGCCGGCCTCGTCGTAGAACTCGGCCAGCCAGCGGCGGTGCTCCAGGTTACGCACCAGGTCGGTGCCCCAATCCTCGTTGACCAGCGTCCAGGCAAAGATCGAGGGATGGTTCCAATCGCGCGCCACCATCTCGCGGAAGGTCTGCTTGGCGCGTTCGGACGCGGCGGGTGTCAGCAGCGCCCAGTTGGGGATCTCGGTCCAGACCAAGATGCCCAGCCGGTCGGCGACGTCGTAGTAGCGCGGGTCCTCGACCTTGATGTGGGCGCGCAGGCAGTTCAGCCCCAACGCCTTGGCCTTGCGCACCTGGTCTTCCAGAAACTCGACGCTGGGCGGCGTGTAGATCGTCTCTGGGTAGTAGGCCTGGTCCAGCGCGCCGCGCAGATAGATGGGCGCGCCGTTGAGATAGATGCGCCCGTCGCGCGCCTCAATGGTACGGAAGCCGCACGTGGCCTGCACCTGATCCACGGTCTCCCCGCCGGCAAGCAGGGCCGCGCGCACGGTATAGAGCGCCGGGGTCTCTGGACTCCACAGCGCCACCGGCGCAGCGGTGAGCGCGATATCGCCCTCGACGCCGTCGAAGGTCTGCTCGGCGATGGGTTGTCCCTGCGGGTCCAGGACGGTCACCTGGAGGCGGGCCGCGCCGGCGCGGTGCAGCGTCGCCGCAACGGCAATGGCGCTGCCGGCCACATCGGGCGTGAGGCGCAGGTCGCGGATATGCTGCGCCGGGCGCAGCTCCAGCCAGACGCTCTGCCAAAGGCCGCCAATCGGCCCATACCAGCTCTGTTTGCCGTGTGGAACTTCGCTAAAGGGGTACTCGGGCCAGCGCCCCCGGTCGTCGCTGGGGTCGACGACGTAGACCGCCACGTCGTTGCGGCCCGCCGCAAGCAGCGCGGCCACGTCGAACTCAAAGGGGAGGTAGCCGCCTTCGTGCTCGCCGGCCTTTTGACCGTTGACCCAAACGGTGGCGTGATAGTCGACCGCGCCAAAATGCAGGATGGCCGCGCCCCCCGGTGCGGCCTCCAGGTGAAAGCTGCGCCGATACCAGGCTGCGCCGCTGTAGTGGCGCAGGTCGTCGAACTGCGCCTGCCAGGGCGCAGGCACTCGGATCGTGCGCCAAGCATCAACCTGGTGGATGTCTTGGCGCTGCTCCGGATCGATCTGAAATTCCCAACTGCCGTCGAGCGTGATCTGCGTGCGAAAAGACATAGAACGGCTCCCCTAGACGGATGTAGGCCAATGGTTACAGGCGAATCGGATGTCGCGAATCATTCGAGCCAGTGGATACGGGCGATCCCCGGCCCCTATGTCTGGTTCAGCGCCCCCCCATGCCGGTCAGCATCACGCCTTCGATGATGCGCCGCTGGAAGATGGCGTAGAAGATCAGAATCGGGGCGCTGGCAATCACCGCGCCCGCCATGATCAGGGCGCGCTCTTGGGTATAGGTCCCGTTCAACACGGTCAGCCCGACCGGCAGGGTGCGCATCTCCAGCCGGTTGAGCACAATCAGCGGCCAGAAGAGGTCGTTCCATGCCCCCAGGAAGGTGAAGATCGTCAGCGCCACCAGCGCCGACCGGCTGAGGGGCAGGATGATCTGCCAGTAGATACGGAAGCGACCGGCCCCATCAATGACGGCGGCCTCTTCCATCTCTTTGGGAATGCTGAGGAAGAACTGGCGCAGGAGAAAGACGCCAAACACATTGGCCATCGACGGCCAGATAAGGGCATGATAGGTGTCGAGCCAACCCAAGCTGCGTACCAGCAGGAAGACCGGGATCAGCGTCACTTCTCCCGGCACCATCAGCGCAAAGAGGATGCTCACAAAGATCAAATCCCGGCCCGGAAATTCCAACCGTGAAAAGCCATAGGCCGTGAGGCTGCTGATAAAGAGGCTGAGGAGGGTGATAATGGTGCTCACGAATACGCTATTGACAAACCAGCGCCCCAGCTGCAGATCCTGACGAGTCAGCACCTCGCGATAATGCTCCAGGGTCGGCGCATCGGGGAAGAGCTGCAGCGGCCAGCGAAAGACTTGCTCGCTCGGCGTGATGGAGACAATGACCGACCAATAGATCGGGAAGCCGACGAGCACGGCCAGGATCATCAGAAAGGCATGCAGCCCTAGGCGGCCAAGCAGGCTGCGCCGCCGGTAGATGTTGGATGAGGAGGTGTTGGTGGAGGAGATGTTGGTGGAGGCCATGGTCTTCTGTATCCCTGTCGAAATATGCCCGCCAGAGGGCGTGCGTTGTGCCGGAGGCCTAGTACTCGATCATGCTGCGCCGGCCAAAGACCCGAAACTGAACCAGCGTGAAGAGCAGGATGACCAGCGCCAGCCCAATCGCGATGGTTGTGCCATAGCCCATGCGAAAGAAACGCCAGGCCGTTTGATAGAGGTACATGATCACCGTGAACGAGGCGCGGCCTGGCCCCCCGCCGGTCATGATGTAGGGTTGGCCGAAGACCTTGAAGTGGGCGATCAGTTGAGTAACGGCGACAAAGAAGATCGAGGGCATCATCAGCGGGATCGTGATGTGCCAGGTAAGCCGCCATCCACTGGCTCCGTCAATGCGCGCCGCCTCATAGAGATGGGTGGGGATGCCCTGCAGACCGGCGATGTAGATCAGCATGGGGAAGCCGAAGCCCCACCAGACCGTAGCCAGGCTCAAGGTCGGGATGACAATGTTGGGGTCCGCCAGCCACTTCACCGCGGGCAGCCCCAGCCAGGTCAGATAGTAGTTGACGATGCCAAACTGGGTGTTGAACATCCAGCCCGCGACCACGCCCATCACGGCCACCGAGAGCACGACCGGCGCATAGAAGATGAAGCGATAGAAATCGCGAAAACGGATCGGCTGGTGGACGGCAATGGCGACGATCAGGGCAAAGACCGTGTTGAGGATCGCCGTCAGAAAGGCAAAATAGAGCGTGTTGCGCAGCGTCAGCCACCAGAAATCATCGCGCAAGAGAAATTGATAGTTCTGAAAGCCGACAAAGGGGTGTTCTTTTGCCAAGATCGCCCAGTCGTGGAAGGACATATAGAAGGCATAGAGCACCGGAAACACGGTAAAGGTCAGAAAGAAGACCATAAACGGCAGGATAAAGAGGTAGTTGCCCAGCATCCAGCGCCAGGTGCGCCACCCCTTGGCCCGTGTGGAGGAAGTTGATTGTCGCGAAGCAGTGGTAGCCACAGCAGCTCCTTTGTCTGGCGGCAGCAAGGGGCGGTCGGCATATGCTAGCAGCACCGACCGCCCCTGTTCACCTGACTACTCTCTCATCACTACTCTGTCAACCTGTGTTATACCGGATGTGGGCGGATGCGCCTACTGGCAGCGGTCCAGAATGTCCTGGACGCGGCTGTTGGCATCATTCAGCCCTTGTTCCAGGGTCTTCACGTTGTTGTAGATGGCATCCAGTTCCGGCTCATAGGCCAGGATGACCTCTTGGATGCACTCATGGGCGGTGTCATAGCGACCGAACTCGCGGAAGCTCTCGCCCAGGACCGTGGCCGAAGGGAACTCGTCCGCCGTCATGGCTTCCTGCTGCGAGGTGCGGGCCGGCGGCTGGCCGGAGGTCGCCCAGACCAACCCATGATCCGAGATATAGGCGATCAACTTCTTGGCGGCTTCCAGCTTTTCGCCTTCCAGCGTGGTGGGGGTATACATGACGTGCGAGCTGGTCCAGACCGCCGGCTGATCCCCGATCTGCGGGAACGGGCAGACGCCCCAGTTGATCCCGTTGTCGTTATTGAAGTTGAGCATCCAACTGCCTTCGCTGAGCATCGCCAGGGTGCCGCCGGCAAAGCTCTGCCAGGTGTCGAAGCCGGCAGGCTGCGGCGCCACATGCTCCTTGTAGATCAGGTCGTTCCAGAAGCTGGCGGCCTGCACAGCGGCATCGCTGTTCAACGTGGCCTTGCCCTGGCCGTCGGTCCAGTCGCCGCCATACTGATAGAGGGCGCTGAGGAAGGTGACCTTGAACCAGCTTACCGCGGTGCCCCACTGCTTGACATTTTCGGGGTCAAAGTCGGCGCTGGTGGCGTTGTTGCCGTTGGCGTCCAGCGTGAGCTGGCGCGCCATCTCGATATATTCCTCGCCGGTGGCAGGGCAGACGTTCGGGTCCAGGCCGGCGGCCTCAAAGAGATCCTTGTTGTACCAGAGGCCCCAGCCGTGAATGTCCAGCGGCACGCCGTAGCGAGTGCCCTGATAGGAGACCGCGTCCAACGTTCTCTCGATAAAGTCCTGTTCCGGGATCGGCCCGCCCATCTCTTGATAGAAGTCGCCCGTATCGCGCAGCACGCCCTGGCTGGCGAACTGCGGGATCTCATACTCGTGGAGCAGGAAGATATCGGGCGGGTTGCCGGAGACGAGCGAGGTCAAGAGCTTGTCGAAGTAGATGTTCCAGGGCATCATCTCGACCCGCACCGACACATCGGGGTTCTCTTGGGTAAACGACTCGACGATCTGCACCATGGTCGCGCCGTCGCTGCCGGTCAGTCCGTTCCAATAGATCAACTGCAGAGCACCTGTGCCTGCCTCGGCGACGATGGGGGTCGCGGTGGGTTCGACTTCAGCCGCCGCCTCGCCGGCAGCCGGCTCCTCGGCGGCAGGTTCAGTGGCCTGCTCCGCGCCTTCCAACGCCGGTTGGGTCGGGGGCGGGGCGCAGGCGCTCAAGACAAGCGCCAAGACTAAGGCGAAAACCGCCAACATGGAGAGTCGTTTCACGGGGTACCTCCTGTGGAATGTGGTTTATAAGGGTTACGCTTGATCTAAGTGAACTGGAGAAGCCCGTTGTACATCCGCACCATACCTGTCAAACGGCACAGCCCATCAAACGGTACAGCCAGATGTGCCAGATCCGGCCCTATCATAACACGCAGGCGATCGCCGCGTCAAGGCTTAGTTTCAGGTTTTTATGTGCAAAACGGGGTATATTGTGCGGTATTGCCTGATCGCCCCGCGGCAGACGCGAGCCGGGTCAGGCGGATATGTCAGGGTTCGCCTTTTGTCCGGCAGATGTCCTGCAATGATCTGGACAGCGGCTGCGATAGAGTTGTGATGGGGGGTTCACCTGTGCAGAGATCAGTTGACACAGGCGCGCTTTTGTTCTATGTTTTTATGTAGCAAAGAGCCGGGCCGTCGCATGTGGAGGCGCAAGTTATGCCGTCATTCTTAGAACAATCTTCTTCCCAGCAGTCCCAACAGCCATCTGCCCAGCGGGCATCATCTGAGATGGCTGCCGAACCTGGCACAGAACAAACGCCCCCGCGCGGCCGGCGCACGCTGATGCTCTACACCGACCGCGAACACCGCGCAACCAGCGTGGCGGCGCTCAAGGCGCTCGGCTCGGTCCAGCGGCTGCGCATCCTGGCCTATCTTCAGAACAAGGTCGCCAACGTCACGGAGATCGCCGAGGCCCTGGCGATGCCGCTCTCGACGACGCTGCTCCATCTCAATGCCCTGGAGCGCGCCGGCCTGGTGCGCGTCGAGACTGTGGCCGCCAGCCGGGGCGTGCAGAAGCTCTGCGCCCGCATCTTCGACCTGATCGTCGTCGTCTTGCCTCAGCAGCGCCCGTTGTGGGGCAAGACCGCCAGCCATCAGATGCCGGTCGGCGCTTACAGCGACTGCCAGATCACCCCCACCTGTGGGCTGGCCGGGACCAGCGGGATCATCGGTCTCCTGGATGACCCTGCCTCGTTTTACGAACCGGCCCGGCTCCAGGCGCAGCTCCTTTGGTTCCACCACGGCTATGTCGAATACCGGTTTCCGCTGCGCCTATCGCCCGAACTGACGGTCGCCAGTTTGCAGGTCAGCGCCGAACTCTGCTCCGAGGCGCCCTTGCATCATGACGAGTGGCCGTCGGATATTTACCTGGAGATCAACGGGCAGCGGCTGGGCGTGTGGACCTCGCCCGGCGATTTTGGCGACCGGCGCGGCAACCTGACCCCCGACTGGTGGGAAGACTGGAACAGCCAATATGGCATCCTCAAGGTCTGGCGTGTGGACGCCGATGGGAGTTGGCTGGACGACGCGCCGCTGTCCGGCGTGCGCTTGGCGGACCTGGCGCTTGGCCGGCAGCCGTTTGTGCGCGTGCGCTTTGGGGTGGACCCGCACGGCGAGCATGTGGGCGGAATCAATCTGTTCGGCAGCGGCTTTGGCAACTATCCGCAGGACATCCTGCTGCAGGTCCATTACCAGTAGCCGCGCCCGCCCCTTCCCCGTCAAGATCACGCATTGAGATCACGGATTCAGACTCCTGATAGATCAAGCGGTTCATAGATCAAGCGGTCGGCGACCGCATAGCCGCCGTCCACCGGGATCGCCGCGCCGGTGACAAAGTCCGACGCGGCCGACGCTAGGAAGATCGCCAGCCCCACCACATCCTCCGGCGTACCCCAGCGCCCGGCGGGCGTCTTGCGCCGGATCAGGTCGCCCTGCGGCGAGTCCTGCACCGGCTGCGTCATCTCGGTGGCGTGCCAGCCGGGCAAGATGGCGTTGACCTGGATGCGGTGGCGGCCCAACTCCACGGCCAAGGCGCGCGTCAACCCCAACACGCCGGTCTTCGAGGAGGTATAGCTCACCCCGCTGGGTGCGCCAAAGACCGAATACATCGACCCCATGTTGATGATCTTGCCGCCCTGCCCCTGGGCGACCATGGCGCGCGCCGCGTGTTTGGCGCACAAAAACGTCCCCGTCAGGTTGCCGCCGATCACCCGCTCCCAGTCCGCTTGGCTCAACTCCAGCGCCGAGACGCGCTGCGTCAGCCCGGCATTGTTGACCAGGATATCGAGACGGCCCCAGCGTTCGACGATCTGCGCCATGGTCGCCGCCACCGCCGCCTCGTCGCGCACCTCCAGTTCATAGACGCGCTCGGAACCGCCCAGTTCGGCGGCGATGGCCTGGTTTTTCTCGGCGTTGCGCCCGGTGACCA
>QEUY01000110.1 GCA_003577365.1 Chloroflexota bacterium
GGAAGGAGTGCGGCAGCGATGAAGCTAGCGACCTATCAACATACGGCGGCCAACGACCGGGCCGACCGCGTGGGCATCGTGATGGGTGAGCAGGTCTATGACCTGGCGGCCTGTCTGGCGGCCCAAGGCGCGGATGCCGGTCTGGCGAGCAGCACGATGGCCTTTTTGGCTGCGGGCGAGGCGGCGCTGGAGGCGGCGCAGATGGCCGTGGCGCGTGCCGGCGTGCAGCCGCGGCCCGGCCTGGCCCATCCGCTGAGCGCGGTCAAGTTACGCCCGCCGTTGCCCTGCCCCGGCAAGCTGCTCTGTTTGGCGGGCAACTATGCCGAGCATATCCAGGAGGGCGGCGGGAAGTTTGTGGGCAAAGAGAAGATGATCCCGCGCTTTTTTAGCAAGCCCTGTACCAGCGTGATCGCCACCGGCGACGCCATCCGCATCCCGGCCTCCACCGCCTTTGCCGATTGGGAATTGGAGCTGGCGGTGGTGATCGGCAAGACGGGCCGCGACCTGACGCCGGAGCAGGCTGCCGGCCACATCGCGGGCTATACGATCTTCAACGACATCTCGGCGCGCGAGCTAACCTTCCGCCAAGACCTGCCCCAGCAGCAGGGCGACTACTACTTTGACTGGCTGGTGGGCAAGTGGCTGGACACCTTTGGCCCGATGGGCCCCTGGATCACGCTCAAAGATGAAGTGCCCCATCCCGACCGGCTGGCGATGAAGCTGTGGCACAACGGCACGCTGCAGCAGGACGCCAACACTGGGCAGATGATCTTCTCCCCGGCGGAGGCGATCGCCTTTATCTCGCAGTTTGTCACGCTCCACCCCGGCGACCTGATCAGCACCGGCACGCCGGCGGGCGTGGGCCACGCCAAAAAGGTGCGGCTCCACCCCGGCGACACCATCCGCGGCGAGATCGAAGGGCTGGGCGTGCTGGAGAACCCGGTCGAAGCCTGGTAATCTCCCAAGGGAACATTGAGCCAACAAAAGCGGCGAACCCCACGCGCAAGATATTCACCCTTCTGCCCGCCCTGTCAGGAGCGGCCTCAGCGCCGCAGCCCAGGCGCGGATCGCCGGCCAGTCTCGCAGATCGCTGGCCGGCGCCGCGCCGGCCAACTGCTTGATCGGGAAACGCAGCTTGGACGGGTCATACTTGCCGCCGAACAGTTTGAGGGCGACCGGCGTCAACCAGGGCGTCTGGGCCAGCGCCTTGGCGAGTTGATCGCCCGAATGCTGCCACTCCGCCTCATCATAGGGATCATGCACCGGGCCGAGCGCAAACACCGCCACAGGTCGCTGCGCGAGAGCGGCCCGGTGGCGCGCCAAAAAACGGAGCGCGTCGCTGTGCCAACGGAAGAGAAAGAGCGGCGCTCCCACCACGACCGCGCGGTAGCCTGCTAGAGAACGCACTGCGCGCAGGGGCTGCACCTCGACGGCCAGCCCCTGCGCGCGCAGCGTCGCCGCCACGGTCTCGGCGACTTCGCGTGTGGAGCCGTACCGGGTTGCGTATCCGACCAGAACCGAATCTGACATAGTTATCTCCTCTATTGTCATCTCCTCTATTGTCATCTCCTCTATTATCATCTCCTCTTGTGATCTTGTCTGCGCGCGCCCGCTTCGCGCGCGGTCGATTGGAACGCGCTTGGCTGGGGAGCGTCTCTGCAAGACGCCCCAGCCGGCGGAGCTTGTGGCCGGCCCAGCCGTACCAGATCATCAGCAACAGGGCATTGGGCAGAATCACGGCCAGCGCGACCAGCGCCGAGGGCGTCAGTGCTTGTCTGAGAAAGTCGGCCAGCGAGAGCGCATGGGCCACCAGCCCCACATAGGCGATTGGCTTGCCAAAGTGACGGCTTTGGGCCATGACCGACGAGACGAGCAGGCCCGCAAGGGAGACCAGACAGAGACCCAGGTTGAACCCGCCCACGGCGCGCTGGCCCGTAGCGGCGAGCAGTGCCTGCCCCGCTGCCAAGAGCGTTGCGCGCTGCGCGCCGGTCGTGGCCGCTGCATACTGGTTGCCGAGAGAAAGCATGGCGAAAGGCTGATTCGTGGCGAGGAAGACGCCGATCCCCAGCAGGGCCGAGGTCAGCGCGACGGCCATGCGGCTTGGATCGGCGCGCCTGAGCGCCGCGTAGAGGGCGAGAAAGACGAGCGCGAACAGCAGATACAGCGGCACTTCCAGCCCCCAAAAATCCAGCAGTCCGACGAGGCGGTTGCGCTGGAAGAGCATAAACCAGCCCTCGATTGTGCTGGGTGGCGGGTAAAGCGCCAGGGCGATCACCTCACCCCCGATCATCCCCGCCGCGAACCAGGCGGCCGCGCCGCCGAGCCGGTAGAGGCTGTGATAGGCGGGGCAAGCGGTTTCGGCATTGGCAACTGGATACATCGTCTCCGGCTTTCCGTTTGATGTTGTGCTCGGCATTTGGCTCAAGCCCTCCTGACTAGACGCTGAGTGAAGCGAGGCGTCGGATCAGGGTGTTTGCAGCCGGCCCTCGATCTGGACGCCGAGTTCATGCGCCGTCTCTTGAACGCCCAGCACGATGCGCCCGTCTTTGAATTGCGCTTGGTAGAAGATGTGGTCGTTGTTGGCAATGTTGTCATATTCGAGGACAAAGGTCTGCGCGTCGGCCCAGCGGCCGCGGTAGCCTTGCGGCAGGCCGTGATCGCCCGGCGACAGGCGGTAGACGCCGTCCAGCCCGACGGGCGCGCTGAGTATCTGGTCGCTGCCCGCCAGCCGGAAGTGCAGGGTCGCTTCCGCCGCAGCGCCGAACTCAATGCTGAGCGTTTCAAGCTCCACGGGGTTGGCGTCGAAGACAAAGGTCTTGCCCGTAATCTCCCTGGCCGTATCAGGCAGGGGTGCGAGCGGCTGCGGCGCGGGCGGCTGGACAATGGCCGCCACCGCCGTCTCTAGTTGGGCGACCCCTTCCGGATTAGCGGGCAGCGGGTGGTTGGGATCGACCAGGCTGGCGCTCAGCAATGGGTCGATCTCTTCATAGTCGAAGCCCCCACCGGTGGTGGTGACGATGACGTTGAGCCACGGCACGACCTTGACATACTGCCCGCCGCGCCCTGCCGCTGTATAGACGCCTTCGCCGGGCGTGATCCACCAGCCGTAGCCGTAATCGTCATCCCGTTCTGCGACCTGCATCTGCACCTGTTGCGCCGCCTCTACCCATGCTTCCGGGACGATCTGCCGGCCTTCCCAGACGCCCTGGTTGAGCCACAGATAGCCGAGCTTGGCAGCATCGCGCGGGTGTAGATACAAGTCGCCCCAGCCGTCGGTGTAGCCCTGCGGGTCGCTCTCCCAGAGAACCTCCTTGATCCCCAAGGGCGTAAAGAGATTTTCCTGTGCAAACGCCAGCGCGGTCATGCCCGTCGCCTGCTGCAAGATGGCCGAGAGCAGATGCATGCCGGGGCTGTCATAGACAAACTGGGTGCCCGGCTCCGCCACAGCCGGACGGTCGAGGGCGAACTGCACCCAATCTGGGCTGGCCTGCATGGCGCGCAGGGTCCCTTCATCCTGGGCAAACCCCATGCACTCCAGCCCCGAAGCCATGCTCGCCAGGTGGCGCACGGTGATGCGTTCCTTGCGCGCATCCAGGTTGGCAATGGTACGATCGGGGAAGAAGGAGACCATCGGCGCGTCGAGCTGCAGTTTGCCCTGGTCGGCGGCGATGGCGATCAAGGTCGTCATCACGCTTTTGGTCACCGAGGCCAGGTCGTGGACGGTGCTGCCGTCATAAGGGTAGAGGTAGGCATCGACCAGCACCTGCCCATCGCGGATCACCATTAGGCTGTGAATGTTGATGTTCTGGCCGCGCATCGTGAGCAGCGCCTCAGCCAGCTTGGCGGAATCTATCCCATACGCTTCAGGCGGGCTGCTGCGCCAGCCTGTGGTGGGCCAATAGGCTGCCGGTTTCGGCGTGGGCGCTGCCTTCGGCGGAGCGACTGGGTGCGGGGTCACGAGTTGGCACGCGTCCAGCAGCGCCGCCAACAGCAAAAGGACGACACAACGCAGGCCGTTCATGGCGATTTCTCCTTCCGGTCGTCGACCGGGAATCCCGGCGGCAGCGCCGCTATGGGCTAAGATGGCATGGGTCGGGCATTGCGGAAAACAAAAAGACCTGCCCCCTGGGTATGGAGTCAGGTCTGGTGTCCGATGAGATCATGGGCGCCCTGCCCGCAAAGATTGACAGCAAAGAGCCGGCAGTCGATTCCATTATCGCGCAATCCGGCGGCGCATGCACGCATCATTATCCATTTGCAGCCGCCATTTCGTTCGACAAGACAGTCGCGCCCCGCTTGAAGCACGCTCTATTCTGATCTACAATCGCACAAGTGCCCCGCTGACGGTCTCCTACTCCCCGGAGCTCGCCGCCGTTTATCCCCGATCCAACAAGGAGTGTCGCATGGAGCCGTTGCGTTTGATGTGTGTCTTCGCCCATCCGGACGATGAAACCCTGGGCACGGGGCCGCTGCTCGCCAAATATGCTGCCGAAGGTGTGGAGACGACCGTCGTCTGCGCCACGGCAGGCCAGCGCGGTTGGCCCGCCGACCGGCCCGGCAACCCCGGCCTCGAAGAGTTGGGCCGCATCCGCGCCGGGGAATTGCGCGCCGCCTGCGCCATCCTGGGGGTGCATGAGGTCGTGCTGCTCGACTATATGGACGGCGAGCTGGATCAAGCCGGCCCCGACCGGATCATCGGCGAGTTAGTCACCCATCTGCGCCGCGTGCGGCCTCAGGTGGTGGTCACCTTTGGCCCCGATGGCGCCTATGGCCACCCCGACCATATCGCCATCTCGCAGTTCACCCAGGCTGCCGCGGTCTGCGCCGCCGACAGCCGCTACGCCGTGCCCGGCGCGCTGCCGCCGCACCGGCTGGCTAAGCTCTATTACCTGGTCGATGCCAAGGCCGCGGTGACAGCTTTCCGCGAGATGTTTGACGGCGACATCGGCATGGAGATCGACGGCGAAATGCGGCGCATGGTGGGCTGGGAAGATTGGATGATCACCACGCGTGTCGACGCCGGGGCCTACTGGGAGCAGGTGTGGGAGGCGATCCGCTGCCACGACACCCAGGTGCGCGATATGATCGAGGCGATGGCTGCGGTCCCGGTCGATCAGCACCGCCGCTTGATGGGGATTCAAACGCTCTACCGCGCCTACAGCCTGGTCAACGGCGGGCGGCAGGTCGAGACCGATTTGTTTGCGGGCATTGCGCAACCCAAGGAGACTGTATGACATACCCCTTCGCCGCGCAGCCGCATCTGCCCACTGCCTAATATTAACCGCCTTTAACTCCCCCTTGGGACAGTTGACACGGGCGGCAGGGTAGAATGTCCCTGGTCGCCGCACGGCGGCTCGCCTATCCTGGCGGTACTGAGTGTACTGACCTGGCAAGGAGGAGCCGCCGCCGTGGAATGTCATCGCTGTGCTTCGTCTACCCTCTGCCCCGGCCAAGCGCCGGTCGTGCTGGTGGGCAACCCGAATGTGGGAAAGTCGGTGCTGTTCGGCGCGCTGACCGGGCGCTATGCCGCGGTCTCGAACTACCCCGGCACGACCATCGAAGTGGCCGTGGGCACGCTGCACCACAACGGCACGCCGCGCCCCGTGATCGACACCCCCGGCATCCAGAGCATTGTGCCGTTTTCGGATGACGAGCGGGTGACGCGTGATATCCTGCTGACCCACTCCCCGGCGACCGTGGTGCAGGTGGTGGATACCAAGAATTTGCAGCGCGGGCTGCTGATCGCGCTGGAACTGGCCGAAGCCGGGCTACCCTTTGTGCTGACGCTCAACATGGCCGACGAGGCGAAGCAGCGCGGTATCCATGTGGACGGCGAACAGCTTGCCGCCATCCTGGGCGTGCCGGTGAGCAGCACCGTGGCGACGCAGCGCACGGGGCTGGAGCAGTTGCTCGGCCAGTTGGGCGAGGCCCGCCCCGCGGCCTTTCTGCCCGCCTACCCCGCCGCCGTCGAGGAGGCGCTCGCGCGGCTGGTTCCGCATATGCCCGCCGGCCCGTTGTCGAGCCGTGCCCTGGCGCTGATGGTGTTGGCCGGCTGCGATGACCTGCTCGACCAACTGGAACTGGGCGAAGTGGCGCGCGCGGTGATCCACGCCGAGCGTGCTGCCGTGGCCGCGGCCTTGGGTCAAGCGCCAGGGGTCGCTATCCAGCGCGCCCGGCTGGCGCAGGCCTCCGCCATTCAGTCCGCCGTGCTGCAGCGCCGCGCCGCCCCGCGCGCCTGGGCCGACCGGCTGGGCCGCTGGACGGTTCACCCCGTGATCGGCTGGCCGATCTTAGCTGCCGTGCTCTATACGCTCTATCTCTTTGTGGGCGTTTTGGGCGCGGGTATGCTGGTGGACTGGCTGGAGAGCGTGATCTTTGGCCGGTATTTGAACCCTGCCGCCACTTGGCTGGTCACCCACCTGCTGCCCATTCCGCTGCTGCAGGAGTTCTTGGTGGGCGACTATGGGCTGGTGACGATGGCGCTGACCTACAGCCTGGCAATTGTGCTGCCGATCGTCGGCACTTTCTTTGTCGCCTTTAGCCTGCTCGAAGATTCAGGCTATCTGCCGCGCCTGGCGGTGATGCTCGACCGCGCCTTCCGGCTGATGGGTCTCAACGGCAAGGCAGTGCTGCCCATGATCTTGGGGCTGGGCTGCGACACCATGGCGACCATGACCACGCGCATCCTAGAGACGCGCAAGGAGCGCATCCAGGTGACGCTGCTGTTGGCGCTGGGCGTACCGTGTTCGGCGCAACTGGGCGTGATCCTGGGGATGCTGGGCGGGCTGGGGATCGCCGCGAGCGCGCTGTGGGGGGCGGTGGTGACGGGCGTGCTGCTGGCCGTAGGTTACCTGGCGGCCAAGGTGATCCCGGGGCGGCCCTCCGACTTTATCTTGGAGCTGCCGCCGCTGCGCTTACCGGAGGCGCGCAACATCGTGCTCAAGACCGCGGCGCGCATGGAATGGTATCTGAAGGAAGCTGTGCCCGTCTTTGTTGCCGGCACGGCGGCGCTCTTTCTGCTCGACAAGCTGCGCCTGCTGGCAATGATCGAACGCGGCATGGCCCCGCTGATCGTGGGCTGGCTGGGGCTGCCTGCCGAGACCGCTGGCGCGTTTCTGATCGGTTTTCTGCGCCGCGACTATGGCGCAGCCGGGCTGTTCGACGTGGCGCGCAACGGCGGGCTGGACCCGGCGCAGACGGTGGTCAGCCTGGTGGTCATCACGCTCTTTATGCCGTGCATCGCCAACCTGCTCATGATCGTCAAAGAGCACGGCGTGCGCACGGCGGCAGCCGTCTCGGCGGTGGTCTTTCCGCTGGCCTTTGTGGTGGGCGGGCTGCTGCGTCTTCTCTTAAGCTGGATTCCGGGATGGATCTGAGATGCGATGCCAACTGTGTAGCTTTGAATTTGACCCCAACCAACTCGCCTGCCATACAGCCTGCCCGCTGCACAGCCGCTGCACGGTGATCTGCTGCCCCAACTGCGGCTATCAGGTGGTAGATGCCTCGCGCAGCCGCGCCGCGGGCTGGCTGCGCCGCTGGTGGAAAGCAGCCCCTGCCCAGGCCGCGCCGCCTGCTGCATCTGGTGCGCTCTGCCCGCTACTCGACCTGCCGATTGGGACCGAGGCGCAGATCGAGGCGATGGACACCCTCGACGCGGCGCGGCTGGCGCGGCTGAGCGTCTATGGGCTGTGTCCCGGCAGCCGCGTCTGCCTGCTCCAGCGCCATCCGGCGTGCGTGATCCGCAGCGGCGAGACCGAGCTGGCGCTCAGCCGCGACATCCTGGCGCAGATTCAGGTGCGCCCGCTGCCCGCGGGCGTGTGAGCCGGCCGCGATCAGGCCACAAACGGTTTGAGCAGACTTCCGGTCAGCCGGGCGAGGATCACCTTGACGCGGTTAGCGTGATGTGCGATATAGAATTCGCGCTCTGGCGCTAACCAGCCCTGGCTCTCCCAGTAGCGATAATCGACCGTGTCGGACGGCTGCTGCTGCCAGACGGACTGCTGGATGTGAAAGGTCATCAGGGACAGGAAAGAAGGGTTCGCAAAACGCCGCTGTTGGATGGCATCGAAAAGCCGTCCGGCAATGCGGGCCGTCTCGGCTTGGAAGCGCGCCCGCAGTTCTGCTTTGTCCATGAGCGCGCCGGTCTTGAACCCGGTCTGCCCTACGATATGAAAGCCCCAGGTTTGCAGCGCCGCCCCCAGCGTCCGCAGCGCATGGCTGGACTGCCCGCTGCCGATGGTGGTGACCAGGTAAGCGCATTTGCCGGCGAACTGTGGCCGGTGGCAGACATGCGCCAGCCGGTCGATCCAGTTTTTGGTCGTCCCGCTCACATCGTTGACATAGATCGGGCTGGCGACCAGCAGTCCATCGGCCTCGACCATCTTGGCTTTGATCGCCAGAAAATCGTCGTGCAGCGGGCAGAGGGTTTCGCCCTTGTCGAAACAGACGCGGCAGCCGCGGCATAGGCCGATCTGCTCATGGGCGAGGAAAATGATCTCGACCGCGAGCGGCACGCCCGCATCCGCCGCCCGCCGGGCCAATTCCTCTTCGATCATCGCGGCAATATGCGCCGTGTTGCCATTCCTGCGATAGCTCCCGATACAGATAAGGATATTCATCGCCGCTCCTCCTTGCCCGCTAGGCTCACCGTTTCGGCTACCCAGCATAGCACAGATTCGCCGCCTAGGGTTCGCGCGCGTGACCAGTCTTGGCC